>JBDRSA010000153.1:0-8651 GCA_043825275.1 Candidatus Omnitrophota bacterium | reverse complement strand
TGGGATCTTCGCGCGGAGCCGGTGGTCGAGGAGCTTTCGAACGCGGGCTCCCACCGGTTTTTTACCTACCGCAATAAGAATGAATTTCCGAGCGGATCGGTCGGTTTTCACGGTATTTCCGCGTCAGGTGAGCACCGCGCGGTCTTTACCGTCAAAAACCCGACATGGAAACCTTTAAGCTTCAAGGACGCGCAGTATGTCGGGTTCAAGAAGGACGGATCGATGTACCGTTTCGAGCTCGAGGCGGTCACCGCGAATACAGGGATCGAAAAGAGCAGTGTGCTGAATCCGGGCAAGACGATCCAGGTCAGCTGCCGGTCGCCGGTGGCTCCGGCGGATATCAACGACATCTATATTTATCTGCGCCGGGGCGGAAGGATCCATTTTGTTTCGGCCGATAAGCTGGCAAAATATCAGACCTCTCTAAAAAGAACCTGGGAGGACCGGATCATCCGTATTAAAGACGCGGCGAAGCGGAAGTTCCGGGAGTGGAGAAAGCGGTGATCATATGAAAAACATTCGGTTTCGCGCGGTAAAGATCGCTGTCGCGTCCGCCGGCATTCTTGCCGCGCTGGCATGTTTCGCGATAGCGGAGAACGTGGCCGCTGAGAAGCGTATATTCAGCTTCGAAGACGGTATGCAGGGATGGGAGATCCCCGACTGGGCGTACGATCAGGCGGAGTATGTCTGTAAGGCTATCAGGCCGAGCGGAGATGTCGCGAGCGACGGAAGTTCAAGCCTTATGTTGGACGTCGATTTTAAGCCGGGGCACGGCTGGGAAGCCGCCGTTGCCGAGATACTCGGCCCTTTTGACTGGTCGGAGTATAACGCGGTCATATGCGACGTATATGTGCCTGAACAGGGTAACGATAGTCTTTTCGCGCGCCTTATTATTACGGTCGGCGACGAATGGCAATGGGCGGAGATGATCAGGCCCGTCAAGCTGTCGCCGGGCGAATGGACTACGGTGAAGGCCGGGCTGAAGGCCGGGAATCGATTTCAGAGCTCAGAGGTCGTCGAAAAAATTGATGAAAAAAATAAGGACTACGGGCTCGTTAAAAAGAAATTCAAGGTGGAGATAACCGAAGAGCACAAGAAAAACGTTCAGATGCTTGCGGTCCGCGTTGAATCCAACGGAAAAGAGTACCACGGCCCGATCTATGTCGACAACGTCAGGCTGTCGGAAAGATCTTCCGGCGGTAAGGCCGACTGAACTTATTTTAATCTCGGCCGGTCCGCTTTATCGTTCAAGAGAGTTATTAAAAAGGCCATTCGGCGTGACCGGTGCCGTGTTGTACGGAGCGGTTGCGATGAATATATCAGTTAATCCAGATGTTTATTGTCGATCAAATTTCTTTAGCCATCCCGGAGACGCGGGTTATTTTGAAAAGCGCGTGATACAATGCACGCGCTTTTTCTTTTTGATCGATCAGCGCGTTATTAGAAACGCTGCCGGGTCCCGCGTACGATAAAGGTTATGTATGAATCAAAATAAACTGAACAGTCTTGTCCGTTTTCTCTTCGTCGCGGCAAGCCTCTATTTTTTTCTCGTCAGCATCGGCCTTATGGGAGCGGCGTTCAAGGGGTTCGGCAAAGGGTTCGCCGAATCGCTTTTAGCGACGACGTCCAATCCGTTTGTCGGGCTTTTTGTCGGGATCCTCGCGACGAGCCTGGTGCAGAGCTCCTCAACGACAACGTCGATCGTCGTGGGGATGGTCGCCTCAGGGGTCTTGAACATAGAAAATGCCATCCCGATCGTTATGGGGGCCAATATCGGCACGACGGTGACGAATATGCTCGTCTCACTCGGCCACATAACCCGGCGCGAGGAATTCAAACGCGCGATCTCCGGAGCCGCGGTACACGACTTTTTTAACGTTATCTGCGTATTGATCCTTTTTCCTCTTGAATTGTCGATGGGTGTATTACAAAAGACCGCGACAAAATTGGCCGGTCTCTTCGCCAATTTCGGCGGCATCAAATTCACCA
Organism: Candidatus Omnitrophota bacterium; assembly: GCA_043825275.1. Lineage (GTDB taxonomy): Bacteria > Omnitrophota > Gorgyraeia > 2-01-FULL-45-10 > JBDRSA01 > JBDRSA01. Next base: position 6,662 of record JBDRSA010000153.1, on the reverse strand, counting down.
GTCCGATAAAACTCGCCACGGAACCGACGGTGCGCTTCATTAAGGATCTTCTTTTAAAAACTCTTCATCTTCCAGAAAAGATCGGGTATTCGCTGATGCTGGTACTTTCGATGCTTATGGTATTTCTCGCTCTCTACTTTATTGTCAAGATCATGAAAACACTCGTGCTGAATAGGACCGAGGTTGTTTTGAACAATGTAGTGGGAGAGCGTGGTATCATCGGTATTCTCGCCGGATTGATCTTCACGATAATCGTTCAGAGCAGCTCCATCACGACCTCGATACTCGTCCCGCTGATCGGAGCGGGCATCATAACGATCGAGACAGCGTTCCCCATTACGATGGGCGCGAACATCGGCACGACGACGACGGCGATTCTCGCGTCGTTCGCGACCGGCAATATTTCGGCTATCACGATCGCGTTTGTCCACTTTCTTTTTAACGTTATTGGCGTCGTATTTATATACCCGATAAAGATGTTCAGAAATATCCCGATCAAACTCGCGAAAGGGCTGGGAAACCTGGCGTACCGGAAACGGCGATACGCGGTCCTGTATGTTGTATGCGCGTTCTTTGTCGTTCCGGCGCTGATGATATTTTTATCGAAGTTGTTCAAATAGGAGGAGTGCGCTATGTTTAAGAACCTTATGCAATTTTGGAGAGGGAAAGATTTTCTCGGGCAGGTACTGGAAGAATTCAGGAACATGCTCGATGATTCGCGCACCATGTTTAAAGGCGTCTGCAAAAAGCTCATCTACGCGGAGGATATCGGGAATTTAAAGGACAAGATCTACCATCTTGACAAGAAGATCAACGAGGTCGAGCGGGACATCAGAAGGAGGGTCATCGAGCACCTCGCGGTCCAGCCGTCGATCGACGTTCCGGTCTCATTGATCCTGATGAGCGTTGTTAAGGACGCCGAGCGTCTCGGCGACTACTGTAAGAACCTTTACGAGGTCTCGGAATTGCTCGACAAGCCGATCGACGAAGCGAAGTACCGGGAGCTCTTCGGCGATACCGATAAAGCGGTCCTTGATCTCTTCGCCGAAACGCGGGAGGCCTTCGTCCAGTCCGACGAAAACAAGGCGGCCGAACTTTGGGAGCGCGAGCGGAAGATCGTGAAGGGGTGCGACGCGATCCTCGAAAAGGTGGCGAAGAGCTCGCTCTCGGTCAACGAAGCGGTCTGTTTCGCGCTGATGGCGCGGTACTTCAAGCGGATCACCGCGCACCTGGCGAACATCGGCACATCCGTCATCGTGCCGGTGAGCGATCTCGATTATTATGATGAGAAGAGAGCGGAAGCATAAGTAGAGTGGTAATATCTGTCAATGGACTGTCATTGCGAGGAGCCCGAAACTTCGGGGCGACGAAGCAATCTCAGTCAGAATTACCAATATAGGACCCTCGCTGCGCTCGGGAGATTGCCTGCCTGCCGGCAGGCAGGCTTCGCTTCGCTCGCAATGACGAAAACAATTAAACCGCTGCCTTCTTTTTTACCTATTTAGATTTCCCCCGAAATATGCTATAGTAATCCATAAAAAGGCAGTCTTGACATAATGATACATATGTGGTATCATTAATGCACTGAAAGGAAATATCTATGGCGGGAAAAAGAACGATCTATCTGGATCATAACGCGACAACTCCGCTGCATCCTGAGGTGAAGAAGGTTCTTACAGAAGCGATGGAGGAGTTCGGGAACCCCTCGAGCCTCCATTCGTTCGGCCGCCGCGCGCGGCAGCTTGTCGACGAATCGAGAGAAAAAGTCGCTTCTTTTATCGGCGCCTCGTCTGAAGAGATCATCTTTACGGGAAGCGGATCGGAAGCGAACAATACCGTCCTCTCCATCATGACCTGCCAGTCGTCTCACTGTTCTTCGTGCGGATCGGGCAATGAGACGCATATCATCACCTCGAGCATCGAGCATCCGTGCATTCTCGAGGCGTCGAAATGCCTCCGGGACCGGGGGGTTAAAGTCGTTTTTGCTCCGGTCGATCGGTTCGGGAAAGTCGATATCGGCGTTCTTACCGAAGAACTAAAAAAGGGAGCCGGCCTCGTCTCTATTATGATGGCGAACAACGAGATAGGCACCATCCAGGATATCAAGACGATCGCCAAGCTTTCTCACGATCACGGCGCGCTCTTCCATACCGACGCGGTACAGGCGGCCGGCAAAGTTCCGGTGAACGTGCGGGACCTCGGCGTCGATTTTCTTACCGTTTCGGGCCACAAGATATACGGGCCCAAGGGGATCGGCGCTGTTTATGTGAAAAAAGGAGTGCCGTTCTGTCCGTTGATCCGCGGGGGGCATCAGGAAAAGGGGCGCCGCGCCGGTACCGAGAATACTCTCGGCATCATCGGCCTCGCGGCCGCCGTCGCGATGCGCGAAAAGGAGATGGCCGCCGAGCACGGGCGTTTTCTCGCGATGAAAGAGACGCTTACAAAAGGTATCGAAAAAAGAATAGGCGGGATACAGTTCAACGGCCACCCGGCCGACGCTCTCGCGAATACCGTCAACGTATCGTTCGACGGCGCCGAGGGAGAGGCGATCCTCCTCTATCTTGATCTTGCGGGGATCGCGGTCTCGACCGGTTCCGCCTGCGCGTCGGGCTCACTCGACCCGTCGCACGTACTTCTCGCGACCGGGCTTCCGGTCGAGCGCGCGCACGGTTCGATCCGCGTCAGCATGGGCAGGGGAAATACGCCCGAAGAGATCGACTTTGTTATTGACACCCTCCCGAAGGTGATCGAAAAGATCCGGTCCATGTCGACCGTCACCGTAAAAGGTCACCAATGAGCGCCGATAACGCCTGGGTCTATACCGACATAACAAAGGACCATTTCATGAATCCGCGGAATGTTCTCGATGATGAAGCGGCCTACGCCGATGACGGGAAAGGTACCGTGGGCAACATTAAATGCGGCGATCAGATGATGGTCGTCATCAAAGTCGACAAAGGGAAGAACACAATAACCGACTGCAAGTGGAAGACGTACGGCTGCGCGAGCGCGATCGCCAGCACCTCCATTCTTTCAGAGGTCGTGAAGGGATTGCCGCTCAAAGAAGCGTATCACCTCTCTCCGAAGGATATCGCGAAAAAGCTCGGCGGCCTTCCCGAGCATAAGATCCACTGCTCCGTTCTGGGCGATAAGGCGCTCCGCGCGGCTATCGACGATTATTATACTCGTAACGGTATGACAGAAAGAATCGAGAAGGAAGAGGCGAAGATCATCTGCCAGTGCATGAACGTTACCGACCACGAGATCGAAAACGCGGTGCTTGAAGGCGCCCGGACCTTTTACGAGCTCCAGGAGCGGACGAAGCTCGGCACGGTCTGCGGCCAGTGTAAGGACGAGGCCACCGCGCTTCTGGAAAGGTATGTTAAAAAGCATTTCAATTCATAACGGAAGATCACAAAAAGATGGAGCGTCCTTTGGGCAACCCGTCTTTTTTTATTTTCAACAGGGTGAATGATGAAAAGAACGGGAATACTGGCGGCGGCTCTTTTTCTTTGTATCGCGGGGTGGAGCGGCTCGTCTTTTTCGGATGAGGTCTATTTAAAGAACGGCGATAGGTTAACCGGCTCGATACGCGAAGAAAATGACGCGGCCGTTTTATTTGTTACCGACTCGATGGGGGTCGTTACGATCAAGCGTGACCGTATCGACAGGGTCGTCGCTGCCGGTAAGGAAGAAAGACCGCGGGAAGAAACCCCTCAGATCATCTGGAAGCGTGAGGTAGCCGCAGGTTATAACACGACCCGGGGGAATACGAAGACCGAGGATATTTCGGGAAGCTTCTCCGTCAGCAGGAATAAGGTTCATGTTGACGAGATCACCGTTAAAGGCGACGCTTACTACGCTTCAGCCGACAGACAGATGAACACCCAGAAATGGTACGGCATGGGCCGGTACGCCTTTAGCTTCGGGAAGACCAAAAAATGGTACAACTTCTACCGCATCGAGGGCGATCATGACCGGTTCGCGAATATCGATTACCGGATCATCCCGGCCGCCGGTATCGGGTACTGGTTCTTTGACCTGGCGCGGATAAAGTTCATGCTTGAGGCCGCCGCGGGCCTTGAGTATACCGATTTCGCGGATGAGACGAAAGACTCAAGCGAGATCGTTCTCATCCCGCGGCTTTTCTACGAGCAGAAGATCTTCAAGAATATAACCGTTTCAGAGGATCTTATCTTCTACCCGCCGGTTGAGAATTTCGGCGATTACCGGCTCAGGTCCGAGACCGCCCTCACCGGCGTGATCTCCAAAGGACTCGCCGTACGCTTGAGCCTTATCGATGACTACAACCGCAAGCCGCCGGAAGATACAAAGAAGAACGATATGCGGGTCCTCTCAAGCGTCGTCTATTCCTTTTAGTTTTTAGTCGCCAGTTACCAGGTTCCAGCGAAATTAGTATCTAGTATCTTGTATCTGAAAAAAATCGACCATAGTCCATTAACAAGATTCGAGCACTAAGATCCAGCACGCTAGATACTAGATACGAGATACCAGATACAAACCCATTTAAATTATTTCCACCATTTGTCAATACGATATCCATATGATACACTTTGTTTGCTAACCAAACTGGAGGTGTATATGGGATGTGGATGCTGTGGGCCGAAAAAGGCGAAATACGCGTGTAAGGCGTGTGGTAAAGTAGAAGAGCGGGAATGCGTGGAAGGTGTTGAACAGAAGAGCTGCTGTGGCCAGCCGATGGAAAAGCAAGAAGGCTAAAAATCCACAAATAAAGTAGTTACTCAGGGAGTATCAAAAAGGAGTTCGGGATTATATCCCGGGCTTCTTTTTTTGATCGTTGCAAATCTACCAAATTCGTCTTTGCGAGGAGCGATAGCGACGAAGCAATCTCAGTCAGAATAATAAAGAATGATCCTCGCTTCGTCCTTCGATAGACTCAGGACTGCGCTCGGGAGATTGCTTCGTCGTCCCGCTTTTCACCGGAGGCGGACACAGCGCGGGACTTCTCGCAATGACAAATGGATATGGTATAATGAGGCCATGAGCAAAATACAGTTATCTCTTGACATAATGACACAAAAAAGGTATCATTTAAGTATGAGGATATTGATCTTTGCTCTAACGCTGATCTTGGGAGTGGTAGGCATGGTACACGCTGAAGAACAATATACGAATAAACTTATCCGCGAGACGAGCCCCTATCTTCTCCAGCACGCCCACAACCCGGTCGACTGGTACCCGTGGGGCGATGAGGCTATCGCGGCCGCGCAGAGAATGGATAAACCGATATTCCTCTCCATCGGGTATTCTACCTGCCACTGGTGCCATGTTATGGAGGATGAATCGTTCTCGAACCCCGAGGTCGCGAGAGTAATAAATAAATATTACATCCCGATAAAAGTCGACCGTGAAGAGCGGCCCGATATCGATACGATATACATGGATGCCGTTTCGGCAATGACCGGATCGGGTGGCTGGCCGCTGACCGTCTTTCTTACGCCTGACCTGAAGCCGTTCTACGGCGGTACGTATTTCCCGCCGGAGGACCGGTGGGGAAGGCCGGGGCTGGTGAAGGTCCTTACGCATATCGCGGATACCTGGTCCAAGCGAAGAGAGGAAATTCTGGCGTCGGCGGAGTCGATAACGAACACGCTGTACCGGCAGGCAAACGCGGCCGGGATCGGGGGATTGCCGGGTGAAAAGACGCTCGCGAGGGCGTTCGAGCAGTTATCCGGAAATTTTGATACCGCTAACGGCGGTTTCGGAGATAAACCGAAGTTCCCGAACGCTCATACGCTCTCATTTCTGCTCCGCTGCTGGAAACGTTCGAATGATACGACGGCTCTCGGTATGGTCGAAAAGACCCTGCGGGAGATCGCCGCCGGCGGTATACGCGACCATCTCGGCGGGGGATTTCACCGGTACTCTACCGATGAAAAGTGGCGGCTTCCTCATTTCGAGAAGATGCTCTACGATCAGGCGCTGCTTGCCCGGGCGTACCTTGAAGCGTATCAGGCGACCGGCAATCAGGAGTACGCAGACGTCGCGCGGGAGATCTTCGAATATCTTCTGAGGGATATGCGGCACACCGCCGGAGCGTTCTATTCGGCCGAGGACGCGGATTCTCCCGATCCCGATGATCCGTCCTCAATTCTTGAAGGGTCCTTTTATCTCTGGCGAAGCGCCCAGATACAGGAGATCATCGGCAATGACGCGCCGGTGGTCTATTACTACTTCGGCGTTCAGGTCGAAGGGAACCTTCCCGCCGGCTCGAACAACGAGTTCCGGGGCAGGAACATATTCTATCTCGCCCACAGCGTTAAGGAGACGGCGGATCGATTCAAGAAGACCGAAGACGAGATCAGGATGATCATCCGAAACGCGAAAGAACGTCTCCTGGCGGCCCGCTCAAAAAGGCCCCGGCCCCATGTCGACGATAAGATCCTGGTAAGCTGGAACGGCCTGATAATATCGAGCCTCGCGTTCGGCTCGCGTGTCCTTGACGAACCGCGGTACCGTACAGCGGCTGCCGAGGCCGCGGAGTTCATACTGAAGAACATGACCGACTCCGACGGAAAGCTCCTCCGCAGCTTCAGGGACGGCAGAGCGGGGATCCCGGCTATGGCCGAGGATTACGCGAATTATATTTACGGCCTTATCGATCTCTATGAGGCGGCCTT
>JBDRSA010000152.1:0-9483 GCA_043825275.1 Candidatus Omnitrophota bacterium | reverse complement strand
TCACCGTACACCGTTAACCGTAAACCGTCTTTGTGCTCTGCCCTACACAATCCCTACCCCGCCTTATCTGACGGGCCTTCTATTTCGTTTTCGATCTCTTTTCCAGCTTTTTTGAATTCCTTGATCGCGTTTCCGAGCGCCTTGCCGATCTCGGGCAACCGCGAGGCGCCGAACAGGATGACAACGATCAGCAGAATGACTACGAGCTCTCCCATTCCGAATTTGAACATGTTTATTTCCTCCGACTATGTTATTTTTCTTGCAGAGCGTCTTTAGGCGCGCGACCTCTTTTTTCGTTAGCCTGCGAAAGCCGCCGAGGCTCACCGCCCCAAGCCGTAGTCCGGCAAACTCTATCCTTTCAAGCGAAACGACAGGATGCCCGACAGCGTCGAGCATTCTCCGTACCTGGCGCTTTCTTCCTTCGTGTATCTCCAGGTCGAACGTCGTTTCATTCTCTCCGCAGGCGACGTTCGAGACCCGCGCCTCGGCGGTAACACCGTCGTCGAGTTCAACCCCTTTTCGAATTTTCGTCAGCGCGGTTGTGTCCAAAAGCCCGCGAGCCCGCACCCGGTATACTTTCGCTATTTCGAATTTCGGATGCGTAAGCCCGTACGCCAGGTCCCCGTCATTCGTCAGCAGAATGATCCCGGTCGTATCCTTGTCGAGCCTTCCTACCGGGTAAAGCCGCCCTTCCTCTTTCGGAACAAGGTCAAGCACGGTCTTGTCGGCGAATGGGTCGCGGACCGTCGAGATATATCTTTTCGGTTTATGGACAATGAAGTACTGTTTGGCCGAACCGGTTATCGATGTACCGTCGAACGTTACGGTATCGCGCTCAGGATCGACGCGGAACCCTTTTTCATAAACAGGCGCGCCGTTTACCGAGACCCTTCCGGCGAGAATGACCGCCGCGGCGCCGCGGCGCGACGAAACTCCGGCGCGTCCAAGAAAACTTTGAAGACGCGTCTTCACGACATCGCCTTCACTCGAGCCCTTCGATGTTTTCACTGATCCTGTTATGCTTTTCCTGGAGCTCGTTCAAGCGCTCACGCTGGCTTTCCACAACGGCTTCCGGCGCTTTCTTGAGAAATGCTTTATCCCGCAGTACGCTCGAGACTCTCCGGATGTTCTGCTTCAGCTGCTCCATATGCTTTCGCATTCTGTCTTTTTCCTGCTCGACATCAACAATGTCGGACAGTGGCAGATAAATTTCAACGTTCTTTAACACGCTGATCGCCGACTCTTTCACGCGCCGCACATCCCCGACATCCATAAGATCTATCTTCGCAAGCCACCTGATATAATCCGAGTTTTTCCTGATCACCTTTTCAGCGTTCACGTCATGCGTCTTTAAGGAAACATGAACGCTTCTCGCGGGCGGAATGTTCCAGAGGGAACGAAGGTTCCTGATCGAAGTGATAATGTCGATCACCAGGGCCATCTTCTCTTCTGCCGATTTTGATATTAAGCTCGCCTGAATGCCCGGCCACGCTTGAGTCATGATCGAATCTCCATCGTGAGGAAGGTTCTGCCAGATCTCTTCCGTTACGAACGGCATGAACGGATGGAGCACCCGAAGGGATTTTTCCAGTATCTTATATACGATCATCTGGGTTTTTTTGCTGTTGATGGAATGTTTTGAGATCTCAAGGTACCAGTCGCAGAAATTGTGCCAGAAAAACTCATACATGACGCTTTCCGCCTCGTTAAAATTATATTCTTCGAGGCTCTTCGTCACCGCTTTCAGAGTACGGTAAAAGCGGCTCAAGATCCAGCGATCCGGGAGTTCAAGCTTGGCTGTTGTATTAAGTTCACAGAGACACCCGTTCACCTGATCGCGGTTCATGTTCATGATCATGAACCGCGACGCGTTCCAGATCTTATTCGCGAAGTTTCTTCCGACTTCGAATTTCCGCTCATTGAGATAGACATCGGTCCCCTGCCCGGTAATAAAAAGGAGGCTGAACCGGAGAGCGTCCGCTCCGAACTTCCCGATAATTTCAAGCGGATCGATCACGTTGCCGAGAGACTTCGACATTTTGGTCCCGGTATCATCCCTGACCGTACCGTGTATATACACATTCGCAAACGGAAGATCTCCGATAAATTCGTACCCCGCCATGATCATTCGCGCGACCCAGAAAAAGATTATTTCCTGCGCGGTAACGAGCGTATCGGTCGGATAAAAATATTTCAGGGCCTTCTTGCTTTCCGCCTTCTCTTTCGCGCCCTGCACCCCGAAAGGCCATCCGAACGTCGAAAACGGCCAAAGCCACGACGAGAACCAGGTATCAAGAACATCCGTATCCTGCACGAAGCGGCCGCCGCCGCAATCCGGGCACTTTTTCGGCGCCTTCCGCGCGACGATTATCCCTTTTTCGGCTTTTGCTTTTTTTCCCTTTTTCTTTTTTTCCGGCGACCGGCGACCGGCGGCTGGCGACTGTTCTTGGCAATCCATGCAGTAGTAGACCGGTATCCTGTGCCCCCACCAGATCTGGCGCGAAATGCACCAATCCCTGATATTGGTCATCCACTCGAGATAGACCTTCGTCCAGCGCTTCGGGACGAATTTGATCTTTCCGGCCTTGACCGCGGCGATAGCCGGCTTCGCGAGCGGCTTCATGCTGACGAACCACTGCTTTGAGAGCCGCGGCTCAACCATCGTGTGGCAGCGGTAGCAGTGCCCCACAGCGTGCCGGTGGAGCTCTGACTTCACCAATAGCCCTTTCTCCTTCAAGGCCACCAGGATCGCTTCCCGCGCTTCAAAACGGTCCATGCCGGCGAACTCGCCGCCGCCGGAATTTATTGTCGCGTCCTCGTTCATAACGTTGATCGATTCAAGCTTATGCTTTACGCCGAGCTGAAAATCGACCGGATCATGGGCAGGAGTTATCTTCAGGGCGCCGGTGCCGAACTTCATGTCGACGACCGGATCGAAGATGACCTTCAATTCCCGGTTCACCAGCGGAAGCTTTACCGTCTTGCCCTTCAGATGCTTGAACCGCTTATCTTTCGGATTGACCGCGAGTCCCGTATCTCCGAGCATCGTCTCGGGACGCGTCGTCGCGACGACAACATACCCATTTTCCCCGTTGATCGGGTACTTGACATGATAAAGCATGCCGTCTATCTCTTTATGCTGAGCCTCTTCGTCGGAAAGCGCGGTTTTGCAGCGGGGGCACCAGTTGATGATATAGTTGCCGCGGTAGATAAGGCCTTTTTTGTGGAGCCTGATGAACGTCTCGAGGACCGCGTCGGAAGATACCTCATCCATCGTGAATCGCGTTCTGTCCCAGTCACATGAACAGCCGAGCTTCTTGAGCTGTTTTATTATGGTCGAGCCGTACTCTTCTTTCCACTTCCAGACCTCTCGCAAGAAAAGATCGCGGCCGAGATCCTCTTTTCTGGTCCCTTTCCCGTAAATCTTGCGCTCGACGACATTCTGCGTCGCGATACCGGCGTGATCGGTCCCGGGCATCCAGAGCGCTTCGCGCCCCTGCATTCTCCGCCACCGAATAAGCACATCCTGGATCGTGTTATTGAGGGCGTGCCCCATGTGAAGGATGCCGGTAATATTCGGCGGCGGTATGACGATCGAGTACGGCTTTTTGGAGCGCTTCGGTTTTGCCGCGAAAAGTTTCTTCTCTTCCCAGAACCGATACCAGCGGTCCTCGACGTTCTTCGGATCATAATTTTTAGCGATCTCTTTGGCGCCCATAAACAGATCCCCGGAGTTATTACTCTCTTACGCTTTTTTGCTGTCTTTCAGCAGCTTGTACTCGACCGAATCGACCAGCGCGTCCCAGGACGCTTCTATGATATTCTCGGATACGCCGATCGTCCACCACGAATCATCAGCGTCCCGCGATTGGATCAATACCCGCACCTTTGCCGCGGTACCCTCCTTCTCATCAAGCACGCGAACCTTGTAATCGGTCAGGCGCATCTCTTTTAACGTCGGGTAAAAATCCTTGAGCGCTTTTCTGAGCGCGTAGTCGAGCGCGTTGACCGGGCCATCCCCGAGCGAGACCATATGTTCGAGAGACTTCCCGACACTCAGCTTGACCGTCGCTTCGGAAACGATCTTCCCGCCTTTTTTCTTCTCGACGATCACCCTGAAGTCGTTCAATTCAAAGAAATCCCTGAACTGCTTCATCGCGCGCTTCATCAGAAGCTCCAAAGACGCCTCAGCCGCTTCATAGTGATACCCGGCATTCTCGCGATCCTGCAAAAGTTTGAGGATCTTTTTTGTTTTCGTCGGATCTCCCGACAGGTCTAACTCAAAATCCTTCGCCTTCTTCAGGATGCTCGATTTTCCCGAAAGCTCGGAAATCAAGAACCTGCGCCTATTGCCGAGCTTATGCGGATCGGCGTGCTCATAGGTCCTCGGGTTCTTCATCATCGCGTTCACATGAACGCCGGCCTTATGCGCGAAGGCGCTCTTGCCGACGAACGGCTGGTTGTCGAGCGGACGCATATTGCTGATCTCGGAGATGTACCGCGAGACTTCCGTAAGCTCCTTCAGCGCTATATCGGAAATACAGTCGACATGGAGCTTCAGTTTCAGGATCCCGGCGATCGATACGATGTTCGCGTTCCCGCACCGCTCGCCGTAGCCGTTCATCGTCCCCTGTACGTGAACGCACCCGGCCTGCACGGCCGCGATCGAATTCGCCACCGCCATATCGGAATCGTTATGACAATGAATACCGAGCGGCACGGAGACCGAGCCTGCCACCTCTTCGATCACTTCGAACACCCTTGACGTGATCGCGCCGCCATTCGTATCACAGAGTACGATCCGGTGCGCCCCGGCGTCTTGCGCAGCTTGCAGGGACTTTATCGCGTATTCCGGATTCTCATTGTAACCGTCGAAGAAGTGCTCCGCGTCAAAGATAACGATCCTCCCTTTTGAAACAAGATACTTGACCGAACTTTCAATCATCTTCAGGTTTTCGCTTAAAGAAGCCTTCAGAACATCGGTAACGTGGAGGCTCCAGCTCTTTCCAAAGATGGCCACATGCTCCGTATCGGCATTGAGCAATCCGCGCAGCACCGTGTCTGAGTCCGCTTTCCTGCCCGGCCTCCTGGTGCTTCCGAAGGCGACGATATTGGAGTTCTTCAGGCGCAGCTTCTTTACCCTCTTAAAGAAGCTGATGTCCTTCGGATTGGCGCCCGGCCAACCTCCTTCTATGAAACGCATCCCGAGAAGATCCAGTTTTTCGCAGATCTTCAGCTTGTCCGAAACGGAAAACGAGATGCCCTCGGACTGCGCGCCGTCACGCAATGTCGTATCGTACAGCTCAATCTTTGTCATACGTTTTCTCTCCCGGAGATCACAGCAGCGCTACGTACGTACGCTTCCTCGCTTTTTATTCAGGCCGAATTTCGTATGGATCGCCCGTACCGCGTCGGCGCCGCGGGACTTCTTCACAACGCACGAGATCCTGATCTCGCTGGTGGAGATCATCTTTATGTTGATCTTCGCCTCCGCGAGAGCGTCGAACATCACCGCGGCAACGCCCGAATGGCTCTTCATGCCGATACCGACAACCGACACCTTCGCGACATCCGTATCACAGATCACATCTCCCGCGCCAATTTTTTGGGAGAGCTCTTTCGCTACCTTTATCGTCTTCTTAATGTCCCTGCCCATAACGGTAAATGATACGTCGGTCGCGCCGGTCCTTGAGACGTTCTGGATGATCATATCGACATTGATGCCGTCCTTCGCGATCCGCTTGAATATCGTCGCGGCGATACCGGGCTTGTCGGGAACATCGCAGATCGTTACCTTCGCCTCATCTTTGTTCATCACAACACCGCTCACGACAATGTTCTCCATCGCCCTGACCTCCTTGGAAATGATCGTCCCCTCGTTCTCGGAAAAGCTGGACCGAACGTGGATCGGAATATTGAATTTCATCGCTAATTCTATCGATCGCGGCTGCAGTACCTGAGCCCCCAGGGACGCCAGTTCGAACATCTCTTCATAGCTTATCCGGTGTATTTTTACGGCGTCATGCACGATCCGGGGATCCGAAGTATAAACACCGTCGACATCCGTATACATCTCGCATATCTTCGCGTTCAGAACCTTTGTCAGCGCTACCGCCGTAAGGTTCGATCCGCCTCGCCCGAGTGTCGTTATCTCCTGATCAAGGCTTACACCCTGAAAGCCGGCAACGATCACGATCTTATCTTTCCGCAGCTCTTCGAGGATCCGCTTCGCGTTAATATCGATGATCCTCGCCTTTGTGAACGCGTTATCGGTGATGATCCCGACCTGATTGCCGGTAAACGATATCGCGTCATGTCCTAATTGATGGATCGCCATCGCAAGAAGCGCCACCGAGACCTGTTCGCCCGTCGAAACGAGCATGTCGAGCTCGCGTTCCGGCGGATTTTTCGATATCTTGGCCGCGAGTTCGAGCAGCCGGTCGGTCGTATCCCCCAGAGCCGAAACAACGACGACAACATTCTTGCCGGCCCTTTTCGAGCGAACAACACGCTCGGCGACCCCCTTGATCCTTTGCGTATCGGCAACGCTCGTTCCGCCGTACTTCTGAACAACGCATTCTTTCAGCGCCATATCGATCCTTCTTACCCCTTTGATAGTCGAAGCTTCTTTAACCACACATACGCTTCCGTGACCATTGACGCGGCCAACGCGATAAGAGCCACGTCGACGACGATCAGCAGATAGTTTCTGTCGGAAATGAAGAGCCCGAGCTGCCAGATAAGCGCCCCCAGAGACGTTATGAGCATAAAGATCGCCGGATACAGAGTGATCTTGCCCGACTTTCCGTGCGCTACGAGCCATGCGGTGATCACAATAAGCGTCAGCGCCGCGACCAGTTGGTTCGATGACCCGAATATCGGCCAGATCCTGACGTAATTCCCGGTAAGAGCGATACTGCCGCTCAGCACAACGATCATCCCGGTCGATACATATCGGTTCATTCCGCTGAACAACTCTTCCAGAACATACCGCGATATTCTCGTTGCCGTATCGAGCGTGGTTAGAATAAAAGCGTTCAGTATAACGACCGCTATGAACTTCCCGTATTTACCGAGGATGAATCTCGTTATGTAGCCGTATCCCTCTCCAAACGCTTCGACCGGCCCGGCCGCGGACATAACGCGCCCGAGGTCTTCAGCGCCGCGAAAGCCGGCCCCGACCGCGATGACGACAATAACGGCAAGCACCCCCTCTAATATCATGCCGCCGTATCCCATTCTTTGAGCGTACCGTTCGTTCGGTATCTGCTTAGCGGTCGTTCCGCTCGAAACGAGCGCGTGGAATCCCGAGACCGCGCCGCACGCGACCGTTACGAAGAGAATTGGCCAGAGCGGTTCTTTATGGGTGCCCCAGTTCACGAACGCAGGTACGGTAAAATCGGCCCGCGAGGTCGCGACCCCCAGTATACCGACAATGATCCCGAAAAAAAGGAGGAAACTTGACAAATAATCGCGCGGCTGCAGTAATACGTTTACGGGAAGAACTGACGCGACAAAAGCGTACGCGAGGAGGATCCCTATCCAAACCGCGAGGGCGTTCTCAGCGGCAATGGTGATCGGGAACTTCTGTCCCAGCAATATCAAAACAACGACAAGCGTCAGCCCCACGATCGACGATTGGACCATTCCTGCCTTAAGCCGGTACATCATGACCCCGATCATAGCAGCGACCGGGATAAGACCGAGCGACGGAAGGACGATCTTCGGTTCCACGATAAGAGTCTTCGCGCTCGAATGGGCAAAAACTGCAACAACGACAATAAGCGAAAAGAAGACGAACCATGCGAAAAGTTTCTTGGCCCGCTTCGATATCAGCTCACTGGTAACGCTCGCGATCGAGCTGCCGCCGTACCGGATCGAAACAAAGAGCGCCCCGAGATCATGAATACCGCCGATCAGGATCGATCCGAGTAGAATAAATAGTACCGGCGGGCCCCACCCCCAGATACTTACCGCGATGATCGGTCCGATGATCGGGCCCGCTCCGGCGATCGACGAGAAATGATGGCCGAAGAGAACCAGCCAATGCTTCGCGGGAACATAATCGACGCCGTCGTCTTTCACGTGCGCCGGGGTCGGCCTCGACGGATCGACACCGAGAAGCCTGGAAAAGTACCCTCCGTACGACCGGTATCCGATCCAAAAGATCGCCAGCGACACGCCCAAGAGAAGAAGCGAGTTCATCCGGTCTTCACTTTCTCCTTATGTTTTCCGTGAATAAAATAATTCGTCAGGTCGGCGCCGCTTTTAAATGAGCATTTTGAAGCTTTCGCGTTCTTCTCATTGAATCCCGCGGCGCCGGCGCGCTTGATCCCCGCTCCGTACATGACAAAAGGCACCGGATCGTCGGAATGGGTCCTGATCGAGATCGGCGTCGCGTGGTCGGAAAGCGCCATTATTCGTATATCGTCCCGGCCTTTGAGCCGCCTCCAAAGAGGCCCGACAATGAATTTATCGAAATTCTCGATCGCCTCGATCTTTGCCCGGACATCTCCGTTGTGGCCGGCCTCATCCGGCGCTTCCACATGAACAAAGACAAAATCTGATTTTTCCAGACAGCGCAGCGCGTATTCTCCCTTCCCCTTGTAATTGGTGTCATAATAGCCGGTCGCTCCCGGCACGCTCACAACTTCAAGTCCGATCAGCCGTCCGATACCGTTGATCAGATCAACGGCGGAAATGACGGCCCCATGCAACCCAAACATCTTCTTATAGGTCGGAAGGTTCGGATTCACGCCCTGCCCCCACAACCATATCATATTGGCCGGATTTTCTTTCAGGTCGAGCCTCACTTTGTTTATCTCGTGCTCCTCCAGGATGCGCCTCGATTCATTCATCAGATCCACGATCTGAGCGGCCGCTTTTCCCTGCGGCAGATGCCCAGAAATATTTTTACCCATTATATCGTGCGGCGGCGTGCATACGAGAGTTGCGAGCTCGTTCATCCGGCCTTTATCTTTCGCCGTTATCACCATGAGATTCCGGTAACTTTTCCCGAAGTAGAATCTCACTGACTCGCTCCCCAGAGAGTCACTGATAGATCCCATAATTATCTTCGCTTCTTTTTCGATTATATGGCCGGAGCTGTAATCGGCCAGAATATCCTCGTCGACCGATACCAGGTTGCAGCGAAACGCCACATCCAGCTCCCCGAGCTTGACGCCGATATTCGCGGCTTCAAGCGGTCCGCGGCCGGTATAGTAGCGCTTCGGATCATACCCCAGTATGGAGAGATTCGCCACGTCGCTTCCCGGTGACATACCGCGGGGGATCGTCTCCGCCATCCCGATCATCCCGTTCTTCGCGAGCAGATCCATGTATTTTGTCCGCGCGACTTCCAGCGGCGTTCTCTCGTTCAGGTCCGCCAGCGGCCTGTCGCTCATTCCATCAGCAAGCAAGATCGCGTATTTCATTCTTTTCTCCGCCTGATAGTAGTGCTCTGTTGTACTAGCTCAATAATTC
>JBDRSA010000151.1:0-2205 GCA_043825275.1 Candidatus Omnitrophota bacterium | reverse complement strand
AACCTTGATCCTCGCCTGCGGGCGCGGGGACTCTTGCGTTGCCGCATAGAGATCTTTTGACTTAGATTTTTCCATAGCGCAGTGAAGCGTACATGTGTGACACCCGAGACATTTCGAAATATTGACTACGATCATACCGTTCGTCAGCACCCTCTCCAAGTCTTGCTGTTTGCTTAAGCTTTCACGCTTTTCATTGTTGACGCGTACATAGCGCCCTTAAGGTTGAGCGCCTTTCTTTTCTTGTCAATGCGACGGATCATCATGCGGGCCGCCTTCACCGGATCGGCTTCAAAAGCGAACTTGCCGCCAAAGTCTTCCTCAATTCCTTTGGTTATATATTCAGTTACGTTCTTGCTTCCCAGAGTCGGAAGGGGGGTTCCCAACACCGTATAAACTCCACTCCCCACAAAATAGAAACCGATCGACACCGCTTTTTCAGACATCCACTCAGGCGCAGCTCCAGCTGCAGGCAGATCTGAAATATCGTCGCCGAGCCCTCCCTCCTTCACTATCTCTGAAAGAACGAGCAGTATTCTACTATTGTCAACACAGGAGCCAAGATGCAGAACCGGAGGGATACCAACAGTTTCGCATATTTCACGAAGGCCCGGTCCGGCGAACTCTTTTGCGGCTTCAGGCGTTAAAAACCCTGCCTTAGCGCATGCAAGAGCCGAACAGCCTGTCTGAACAACAAGAACGTCGTTTTTGAGAAGCTCCTTTACCATCTCAACATGCGCCCAGTTGTGCTTAATATTCGGGTTATTGCATCCGACTACACCCGCCGCACCCCTGAGCCTCCCCGAGATGATAGCGTCGTTCAACGGTCGATATGTCGATCGATACCTTCCTCCGAGGAATTGAAACGCATTCTCCGTCGAAAATCCCGCAATGAGGTCCATCTCGTGTTTTGGTATATCAACCCTTGAAGGATCCCTCTTTTTATAATTCTCAACCCCCATTCGGATGATATTTTTGGCAATACCGACGGCTTCTTCTTCCTTATACGCAACATGCTCAACGCCGGGGAACTTGCATTTCGGCGATGTTGTTAAAAGTATCGTGTGAAAATGTTCTGTCATATCCTTTAAAGCCGGCATGATGCACTGGACATCGACCATCATCAGTTCAACCGCGCCGGTCATAATTGCCAGCTCCTGCTGCAGAAAATCGCCTGCCACGGGAAACCCATGCCGCATAAGTATCTCATTTGCCGTACAGCACATACCGACAAGATTGATCCCCTTCGCGCCGTTTTTCTTCGCGAGAGCGAGCAATTCCGGGTCACGCGCGCATTCCGCGACAACGTCCGAAAGCGTAGGCTCGTGGCCGTGGACGACGATATTGACATGCCCCTCTTTCAGTACACCCAGATTCACCTTGGCCCTGATCGGCTCCGGCTGGCCGAAAATGATATCCTGAAGCTCCGTAGCGATCATCGAACCGCCCCATCCGTCGGCAAGTGACGTCCTTATGCCGTGGAGCAGGATATTCCGGTAGTCATTGTCGACACCAATATGAGTTCTGTGCATCAGCTCGACAACTTCTCTGTCGATCCCGCGGGGAACGACTTCTAACTTCTTCCATATTTCCTGCCTCTTTTTCGGCGCTTTCGAGACAAATTTGATCGGACCGTGCTGGCTCCCGAACTCTGAAAAAGAGATATTTCCAACTTCCTCCGCAAGCTTTTCAAGCGAATACTTCGATGTGTCGATCCCATAAAATTCGGCTAAGTTCTTCAGCTTGGCTTCAGACTTGATCTTGTACCCCGGAGCCTTTCCCTGGCCGAGAAGCATAACGGCATGCGCGACATCACGCCCGTGATCAGAATGAGCCGCTGCCCCTGAAGCGATCATCCGGGCGAGGTTTCTCGCGACGATCGTGTCCGCTGTCGCGCCACACACCCCCTTTTGCGGCCCCTCGCCGAACGGGTCGATCCTGCACGGTCCCATGATGCAGATCTTACAGCATACGCCCAGCTTTCCGAAGCCGCATTGCGGCTGCATCTGATCCCACCGATCCCATACTACCTTTATGTTCTCGTCAGCAGCTTTCTTTAACATATGCTGCGTTGCCGGATCAACCGATCTATCTTCTGGTTTCATTACTCCTCCTCGCTCAACGATTGTAACGTGAAATATTTGAACGCTCTTTTGGCTGGTTCATAGTTCACCGTTCATAGTTCATAGTATAACACGGTTTACGGTT
>JBDRSA010000150.1:0-4943 GCA_043825275.1 Candidatus Omnitrophota bacterium | reverse complement strand
TTTAGTAATTCTGACTGAGATTGCTTCGTCGCTATCCGCCAGAGGCGGACACGGCGCTCCTCGCAAAGACATGTTAGAGAACTATTCTTAGAACCGATCCTTACAATTCTTCTCCTGTATTCACTGCCGACCGTGAGCACTCACCGGCACACACTCTCTCTCAAGCGGCTGATCCGGTGGAGAAGACCCTTGGAGATCATCTCCCCGTAGATCGGCGCTTTGAGAAAGTATATTCAGGGCATACCCCCCTCATCCAGAGCATACCTGCTTTAGCTGTCAGGTATGCCCTGAATATACGGTCTTTACTATGCACATCACAAAGAACGTAACTCACAGCTTTACTACCCGCATTATGCGGTCTCTGTGATTGTGTAGGTGATCGTCGAGCTATAGGCCACGCCTGACGCAAGTCCAGTCAGATCCTGCAGCGAGTAGCCGACAAATATCCCGGTCCCAAGTGGTGTGTTGTTCGTGTCATTGGCACCGGACGTGTACACGGTCGTCGATAGCGTCGGTATCTTTGACCATACCCCGTTATCAACAACCGTACCGTTCGCGCCACCGCCGGTATTCCTGAGCGTCGCGCCGTTAATATAACGGTACACGCCGACGGTCGAGAGATTACCGCCAAGAGCCGCGTCTACTATGTTCATCTTCAGATACCAAGTGCTACCTGAGTTGTCATAGCAATACACGCCGACTTCCGATTTTCCGGACACAAACTGATCAGCAGGCGCCCAACCGGCCGCGTAATCAGCAGCGTCAACGGTGAAGCTGATCGCAGCGCCGTTCGTAGACGGACCGTCCGTTATAGGAGCGAACGCGATCGCGAGCGCGTTGCTCGCGGACGCCGTCGCTGCCGTAGTAGCAGTCGTAGCCGCAAACGAGCTGGCCGCAACACCTACCACAAAAGCGAGAGCGAGTGTTATCATCGCTAATTTTTTCATTTTATTCACCTCCTTTCATAAGTGGATTTAATTTAAAAATGCCTGATCGCTTAACTTCGGCAACCAGGCAGTCTAATAATCTTTTAGATCCTTGGCTTTGCCATGAGCTGACTGTTCTCTTCAGCTCACGACCCTGAACACTTCTGTTTCAGGGAGTCTCCGCCTCACGGCGGATTTGCCTTTCACTACTAAACCGTATTAGTTTATCACAGATCGACACTTTGTCAAGAGACAATTACTAAATATTTTATTACTTAACTAATTTAACTTGTTATAACTAAATATGTTATGGCTCCAATTAGTAAATGCTGATTCTCGAATCTTCTCTTGTCCCTTATTGACCTATGCCGTCAAACTTATCGTATAGGTGATATTCATTACATATACGACGCCTGATCTCATGCCCATCGGGTTGATCGCGTAGCTGTATGTCGCCAGCGTCCCCCAGACCAAATTGCTCCTATCGTTGGGCCCTGCGGTATAGACCGTTGTCGATATCGTCGGAACCGAGCACCAATCAGGTGCCGGCAATGTCCCGTCCGCCGGTATTCCCAGCGTCCTGTTCCATGGCCGCCCCATATAGTACTTGAAGTTCGCGAGATTGAACCCTGTAGAATTTGATACCGACATCTTAAGGTACCAGGTTTGTCCCAGGTTTGACTTCACGACAACGCCGTTATCGGACTTACCGTCTCCCGACGATCTACCGTCCGCCTGCACGAATGAAAGCGTAGGATTAATATTGCTGAAGCTAAATCCTTCGGCCCCGTGCAGAACGTTGGCATCGGTATAGAACTCGATCGAAAAGACTGATTCGGCGCCGGCGTCCATCGTCCCGGGCAGGGACGACTCGTCAGCTCTGGCTGGCAGGACAAGGAGAGCAACGAAAAAAAGAATTGCTGCGGGTAGGATCTTTTGCATTGTTATCCTTTTGGCCAGGGTTCGGAGGTATTGTAACATATTATGACTCCACTGTCAATCCAAAATCAGTTCTCGATCTTTATTGATTAATGATACAACAATAGTATCATCATGTTGAGCTCATCTTCACTTTTTTTAAGGAACATCTTACTGTTGCAATAGTTTGTCGATCTTCTTGTTCGCGGCGGAAAGCTCGGTCTTCGGGTCGGCCCCCCGTAATATCACCTTCTGGATAGCCTCATCAATATGCTTCGTACAGGTGTCCCAATTCACGATGGGAGGCGGCCCTTTCGCGTCTCTGGCCTGTCTGATGAGCGCGGATTTGAACTTTCTGTCCATATTCAGATTATCCCATGCGCTGAAATTCGGCGGCAGATACGCGTCCTGTTTTACGAGAGCGTCCTGATACAGCTTCCCTTGGGACTCCGGAGTAAAGAGAAATTTGATGAAGTCCCACGCCTTCTCTTTCTGTTTTGACCGCGAAAAGATACCCATAACCCTGCCGCCGATAAACGCGGTCCTCTTTCCGGCGGGGCCCCACGGCAGCGGCGCTATCGACCATTTATCTTTGAGTTCGGGGGCACCCAGCGTCAGACCCTGGATCTTCCAGTTGCCGGAAATGGCGAGCGGAAAATCACCGGTCCTCATACCCTGCTCAAGCGGTATCCTCGTCTTGGGAACATTATATTTCGTGTAAAGCTCTGAAAAGAATTTCAAAGCGTCGATCGCTTCAGGGGTATCGATCATGGACCGTGTATAATCGTCATTACAGTAATCTCCGCCCGCTTGCCACAGAAAGCAGGAGTATCCGATCCAACTCATAGAGCCCCAATCGAATATCATTCCCTTACCATCCTTTTCCAGCTCGACCAGAAGCGTCGTAAGTTCTTCCCACGTCTTCGGCGGCGTCTCGACGATGTCGTTCCTGTAATAAAGGATCTGTTCGGTCATGTCGAACGGGATCCCGTACACGCTCCCTTTACATACGACCGAGCCCCACATGCCCGGGAAGACCTTTTTCTTGATCTCATTGATATCGTCGGAAAATTCTTTCCGGAGGTCGACCATCGTACCCAGGGCTCCGAACTCGGTCCCCCAGGTCAGCCCCATCGTTCCGATGTCGGGAGAGACGCCGCCGGCGATCGAGGTCAGATATTTTGAGTGCGCGTCCCCCCATGAAATGGTTTCAACACGGATCTTCACGCCGGTCGTCCCGGTATATCGCTCCCCGAGCTGGATGACGGACTGTGCCTGCACCTCGGAACCGACGAGCCACATGACAAGTTCGTTCTCTTTCACGCCGCTCACCGCGCCGTTATCCCCGCATCCGGAAAGGCTGAAAGCTGCTATGCATACTATAGCTAATAGACTAATTCTTTTCATTACTCTTTTTCTATGTTTCGTATTCCGTCTTCCGTATACCGTATTCCGAAAAAAACTATGGCAACTTCTCTCTTGTTGTATAGTTACGAGGTACGGACGACGGTATACGGACGACGGACGACGAAATCATAGCCAATTCCCACTTGCGACATGCGTCTTGCAACTTGCGCCTTTTACAGTACTTCAACAAAAACATTCTGCATCGCGAGCGCGGCCGCGCCGAGAGCGATCGCGTCCTCCCCCAGGCTCGTAATGACCACGCGCGCCGTCTTCAGCGCCTCCGAGAACGTCCAGCGCTGTATGGAGCAACGCATCGCGTTCAGCAGGCACTCGCCGCCCCGCTCGATCCCGCGCCCGACGATAACGATATCCGGATTGAATACGTTGATAAGGAACGATATCTTCGCGCCGAGATAATTGCCCGCTTCCTCCAGGAGTTCCCTGGCGAATTCGTCGCCGTCCTTCGCCGCTTCCGCGACGATCGTGACCGTCACCTTCTCAAAATCGCCTTTGACCAGATCTCTGATCTTCGTCTCAAGCTTTGTATCCTCTTCGCAGCGTGCCCGCGCGCGCCTGGCGATACCGAGATCGATGCCGCGCGAACGGAGGCAGCAGCCGTGATCGTAGTTCGACCAGCACCCTTTGGCGGTCTCATTCTCCCGCGGGGAATTGATATTCAGCTCGCCGGCGACGCATGAGGAACCGGGATACAGCTCACCTTTAATAATGAGCCCGGCGCCCGAATCGGAACAGATGTATATCATATTCTCTATTCCCGCCTTCATACCGAGCCCGGCCCATTTCTCGCCGAGCACCGCGGCGTTCGCGTCATTCTCGATGACCGAGGAGATACCGAAGACGTCTTCCAGTTTGTCCTGGACCGCGAACGAATCGAGGACCTCGCCGCCCTGCACCGGCACCCGGACCGTCCCTTTGTAACGGTCGAGAACGCCGCCGATACCGACGCCGATCTTGTAGATCTTCTCCTTATTAACGCCGGATTTCTTAATGACATCCTTGACGATGCTGATCATTTTGTCGAGGTTGCCGAAATCTTCCTTCTCTTTCTTGACACGGGATTTCGCGATGATCTTCGCCGTTACGTCAATAAGAACCGCCTCCATGTACGCGTCCTCTACCAGATGGACCGGCCCGAGATCAACGCCGATCGCGTAGCCGTATTGCGAATTAAGCTCGACGAGCTCGGGCTTCCTGCCGCCGGTCGACACATCCTGGCCGCATTCAAGGACAAGACCCTTTTTGATATATTCCCCGACATAATTCGATACGGTGACGATGTTCAGCGACGTAGTCTTGGAGATATCGGAACGTGATATCCTGTCGGCCTTGCGGATCGATTCAAGAATATCGAGATTCCGCTTCTCTTTTTCGGTAAGACGTTCCTTGAAGAGGATCTTCTTCATGAGGTACCCCCGTTAATGGGATATTATGGATGGCCTGTTTATAGCTGCCAGTCTCCAGTTTCCAGTTGCAAGCAGGACTACAGGCAAAACAAGCTGGCCAACTGGACACTGGCATCTGGCAGCTGTGTTACCAGCTTGACTCCAAATAGATCACGTTAAAAGCTTTTCCGCCTTTGAATCCGCCGAGCATCAAGGCCCAGTTGGAGACATAGCGGATCCTGCACCATGTCAGGATCTTGCTCAGCGGCTTCAGCTTCAACATGGGGTT
>JBDRSA010000149.1:0-26393 GCA_043825275.1 Candidatus Omnitrophota bacterium | reverse complement strand
CGTTCAAGGGTATCTATTTCCGCTTGCGATGTCGCGGCTTGCAGCAAGCCGTTATACTCATCGTTCGCCTTTTTATTATCGCTATTCCCAAGGGCAGCCATGTCGGCGTTCGCTTTTTTTGCCGCCGTCTCATAGAAATCGATCCGCGCGGCGCGCGTTCTCGCTTCGCTCATCTTCCCGGCTACGTGTTTGGCAAGCGACTCTGTTGAGACATCCGCCTGAGAGATAAGCTTGATCGTCTCTTCCGCCTCCGCTTCCGCCCGCATCGTCTGCATCTTAAAGAGGTTCTCCGATGGATCGCGCATGATATTCTCGACCCGGCTGTAGAACTCCTGACGCACTTCCTCGATCCGTGTATCGATATTGTCGCGGACAAAGCGAGTCGAGATATCCCGTGTAAGCCGCTCTTTAAAGGCTTCGCTCTTAACGCTCTCGCCTTCGCGCCTCATCGCGCCGATAGCCGATTCATCGTACATAAGGCCGAACTCACGCGAAAGCGCCTTTGCGATAGCGGCATCGGTCTCATTTGCCGCGACGATCTCCTCGACCGCCTGAGTAATGAGCGGCGGGGGCTCGATAGCGGAGGCCTTGCGGATAACCTCTCCCATCTTATCCGACTGCGCTTTGCGTATCGATTCTATCAGCCTGAACTTAAGGTCGCTGCGGCGGACATTATTCTCGATAGAATCAACAAACGTGTTCTCATTTGCCTCCTGCGCAATATCGAGCGCTTGATCGAATAACTTGGCGTTCTCCTTCTCGATCACCGCGGTCTCTTTCTTAAGTTGTTGGATCTCATTTTTGATCTCTACGATGAGACTATTGTTCACCCCACTTGTATTTTCAGTGTTCAAGCTTACCAGTTTCAGTTCAAGCTCTCTTATCTGCGCCGTTTTGGCTGATATCGATTCGATCTTGTTAAGCGCGTCGCGCAGTATTTTTCCTTTCTTTCCTATTCCGGCAAATACCGGGAACGCTTCAAGCGCCTGCTGCAGCATCTCTCTTCCGCTTGAACCCTTATGCATGGCGACATAGATCCTCGTATCACCGGCCTGTCCCTGGCGGCCCGAACGTCCGCGCAGCTGCATCTCGACACGGTTGGACGAGTGCAGGCAGAGCGCGACTACGAGAAGGCCTTTCTCCTTCGCGAGCTTCGTCAGCTGGATATCGACGCCGCGGCCGCCGATCGCCGTCGCGATCGTGATCATTCCCGAGTTTGCCGCCTTTCCTTTTATCCAGTCCTTCATCGACGCTTCCCGCGCGGTAAAGAGCTGGACGTTGCTCTTTTCAAATTGTTTAGGAGAGATCTGGTTGCTATCGTCTCTTTCTCTGTTGATCGTCTCGATCTTCTCTTCAATCAATTCGTTGATCTTCTGGACATATTCTTTGTTGTTCATGAGCATGTCGTAAACCCGGTCTGCCTGCTCGATATTCTCGACATTCAGCATGATCGGCATGTCATATACGATCGCTTCAGCGATGTCCAGGGCGGCCTGATCCATCATCGCCTCTTCGTCAACAAACACGCGCTTGTCCATGTCCTTTCTTCGGTTATAATAGTGAGGCGCGAGGATCTTCCTGGCAAACCGGTACGTATCACGCATCAGGAGCGACTCTCTTCCGCGTCCCAAAGTACCGGTCATACCCTGGGTGTCGACGAATATGTCGACAAAGAGTTGTTTCGACGTTATTTCGGATGACGACCGTCCTTCACCCCGGATAATAAGGTCTTCCTTCGCTTCCAGTAGTTGGTGAAGGCTCGCCATCTCACCGCCCCTGAGCCGCTGTCCCTCGGAATTGACGCCCGTCATCTTCTGGGTAAGGATCACCTGCCCGCCTGATTTCGAGTAGTCGACGCCGATCTTGAGAGCCCAGGTCGCCGTCAGCGCGTCTTCTATCAGGCCGAAGTAGCAGCCCTCGGTAAGCTTCTTCTGTACTTCCTCTTGGCTCATCTTGCCCTGAACTTCCGTTTTTTCCGCACCGACGGCGTCCCTGATATTCCCGATCATAGCTTTGATATCCCCCTGATCGACCTCCATCCCGGCGCGTTCAAGCTTTTCTTTCAGCTTACTTTCAAAAGTGGTCGAGCCAAGCACGCTGAGCATCGCATCAAGCGCCCTCGCGCGCTTGTTGCCGAAGAGCGCGACGCGCTTTTCGGTCCCGGTTTTGTAAACCTGCCCGACCATGTTGGGATCGCCTACCGGCTGAGTCTGCCGGTCTCTCGCCTGCCCTCTGTCCTCTTCGACATGGGTCTCATCAACCTTCAGCGTTTCGGCCGCCATCTGAGCGGCAAGCACCCTGACGGTCTGCTCGAGCGTCGCTTCACCCGTCGAGCGCACCTGGATGTATGATGTCAGCGCCTGGTCGATCATAATGCTGTCGAGCTCATCGACGATACAGGCGATATCGGTGCCCAGCGCATTGAGGTCGCTCCGTATCAACCGCCGTCCCGCTTCGATCTCGGGAACGTCCCGGTCGCTGTCGGTGTCAAAATTGAGCGTTTCGACCGCCATAAACACAACTTCTTTGCTGTATTCTTCGCGTTTTTTAGACTCATCCATGCGTTGGGTAACATGACCGAGTGTAAAACCATACGGCTTAAGCATCTTCACGGCGAGAGCAAAATTCTTTTCAGAAAGAACGTCCTGGGTATCGACGTAGAACGCGCTCTTGCCTCTCACCACTTTGACGAACGCCGTCAGAAGTCCGACGGTCGATTTTCCGGCGCCGGTCGGGAATTGGATGACGTTGCGCGCCGAATTCCCCGATCTATCGGTCTCAGTGAGCGCTTCGGCGGCGGCGATGACCTCCTTGTACGGTAAATAGCCGAGCTTTAAGAGGCACATCAGAGAGCCAATAGCAAGCGCCTGTTCCCTGCTGCCGACGCCTTCCTTCTCCAGCTTCTTAAGGTCACGTTTATAATCGTTTATTTCTGCCTGGATCTTCTGCCTGTCATGGCCGTTTTCTATTCTCACAAGCGCTCCGCGTAAATGCTCGATCTTATCCCTCAATT
The DNA here is from genome assembly GCA_043825275.1 of Candidatus Omnitrophota bacterium. Classification (GTDB taxonomy): domain Bacteria; phylum Omnitrophota; class Gorgyraeia; order 2-01-FULL-45-10; family JBDRSA01; genus JBDRSA01. The sequence continues at coordinate 23,380 of JBDRSA010000149.1, read as the reverse complement.
CAGCGGGCTTGCGTATGTCGGTCAGCTGTTTATCGATCATCGCGTTGATAGCATCTTCCCCCTTCTTGGTAGATGCAATCGTCTGGAGCTTAAGGTTGATCTGGTTAGTATAGATAATATTTCCTTCAGCATCTTTTTTCGGATTTCCGTTTCTATCTCTCTTGGGCACACGGCCTTCTTCTGCGTCTCCTTCAAAGAACTCTGTAAGCCCGAGTATCTTTATATCAACAAAGCCGTCGGCGACCAAGAGAGTTTTTGCGAGATCACGTTTCTTCGATATGCCTTTTTCAAGGAGATCGGAGACCGCATTCCCCAGGTTGACTTTAACGCTCGATCTATCGTCCCCGAGATCCTCGGTGAATCGTATTACTTCGACGACCGATCCGAGAAGTTCTCCGAGCTTATTTCCGGGGCCCCTGTCGGCTATAGCGGTCAGTTCGGCGCTCATCGCGCTCAGGCGGTCGATCGACCTCAGCAGATTTTCCACATTCTTTCTATTAGCGCTCTGATCCGCCGCGGTTGCATTACCGGTGTTCTTCTTCTGTTCATATTCTTCACTCTTGCTCGCGAAATGGTTCTTGATCAGTATTCTCGCGGTATTCCATCCTTGATTAATATCCGCAAGAGTTTCCACTACGGCATCGAAAATACCTTCTTGCTTTAAAATGTCGGTAAGCTCAGTGTCGGATTCCAGCTTCTGTTGTATGGCGGCTTTATTTGCCTCATTTTTTATCGCCTCCAACACTTCCCGGGATTCGGTACTATTCATATTCGCGATGTCGTTCATACCTTCCGATTTCACCAGCTGTACCAGGAACTTCCGCAGAGCGACATCACCCACCTGGCCTTCCTCTGATCCTATTTTTACTTGCTTAAGCCAGCTCTCAAGAACTTCAACTGTCACTTCGACCCCTATGGTCGTTTTCACCACGCGGGCGATAATAGCGAGATTTTCATCGTGGAGCTCAAGGTCGAGCGCCATCTCTTCGGCTGCTACCTTTACTTTAGCTGTCTGTTGCGAGGTCTGGGCTCTCGTTACCAAGATTAATAGCGCGAGCTCTTTGGATGTACATCTATCAATGATAGTATCGAGCAGAGCTTTTGCCTCAGCTTTCTTGTTCGGATCTCCTAAAGCCTCCAACAAAGTCATCATATTCTGATAAATTGTACTGTTGGCGCCAAACGCTTCCTTCAGAAGATCTTCCATTTTCTGCGCATCAGCCCATAATTCGCCTGCGAAATTCCTGCGGGCGTTATCCCTATCGTTTGCCAGATCATCTCTGAGCTTACCCAGCCTCGTCTTCTCACCGGTAAGATCACTGGATTTACCTTCCAGGTCCTTAAAGAGCTGCTCTCGAGCATTCAGATCTTTCTGTTCTCTTTTGAATTTCTTTTCGACCCTATTGACCTTCTTTCCGAATGCTGTATATGTACCATCCGCATTCTTGCCGATCGCAAACTGCTCCATGGTACTTTTCAAGGTTTCCTTCTGTTCCTTAGCCAGCTCAACATTATTTCCTCTCAGCGCCGCGGCCTCGGCCTCATATTTTGCTACAAACGCCTTGGCGCATTTGTAGAGCGCGCTCTGTTTCTCGAATATCTGATACCATGCCGTTCCCTCGACGATCTTCACCGCCAGTTGATACGCCTCTTCATGATCACTGGCCTCCCCCCTGAGATATTCTTTCAGATTCTGGCGGTTCTCTTGCGCTTTGTGCCTCTTCTGCGTATATGTATCTATACCTTCTTCTTTTCCGTATTTCGGCGCCCTCCTGCCGGACTCAAGCCCGCTCTCTTTCTTACCGGTAAGCATCTCCATGAGCTTATCCGCTCTTCCTTTCCCAATGAGGCCTCGATCGGCGCCTTTCTGCAGCATCGTCTCAACATTACCGCCGGTGCCGGTCATAAGCGCTAAGAACATGTCTCTCCGCGAGAGGCCGAACACTACCTGCATCGCCCTCCCGAGTCTAGTTTTCGCTCGTCCGTGCCTCCAGCCGGTCGTGAATGTTCCTCGAGAGCCGAATCCACCCTCATTCAAAACCGCAAACCCTTTCAGCGCCTTGCTGATACCGGCGGCTTTATTAAGATTATCTCTCAAAAGTTCTTCCACCGCCCCTTCAACAACACCGGTTGCCAGCAGATACTCGCCCACTCCCGAGACAAAGCGCACCGCTCTTGCTCTGTGCTCATAGACCTTCCGGAGCGTCCTGGCGATCTTTCCGCGGATCGTGAGTCTCGCGAAGAGTGTCTTTCCGCTTTTTACTTTGAACGTACCAAGCGCTTCTTCGAGGCGCGGGAAGCGATTCTCATCAAACCACAACGGATTGGAGAGATTCCTGCTTATCTTTTCGGCGATAGCGTTAGTGTGCTTCCTGAACCATGCGATAGCGGCTGCGCCACTTTCAAATCCCATCTTTCCGCTTCCGACACCGTGCGGCCGCATTGCCGAGATAACCTCGGATGAGAATCCTCTTTCAAGCAGTTGTACGACTCCCGGCGTACCTCTCGCCGCGTCACCCAGAAGTTCGCCCATCGTCTCCGCGCTCACCCCGATCGCCAGTTCACTCATCTTATCGGTAACCACGTCGGCTGTTTCGCGGTATGCCGACAATTGCGCGAGAAGCTCCGACATCCCGTCGACCCCGAGCGGCTCGCGCATCTCTCCAAGGAGTTCCACCACTTTATTCTCATTCTCCGGGTTGGCCCTGAGAACTAAGGATAATTCACCGGCGGCTCCTCTGAAATCACCGCTTTCTATCAGGATCTTCGCCGAGCGGAGAAGCGAGTCCGATACCTCGGAGACCGCTTGACCGGTCCGTGCTTCCATCATAACCTTCGCCTCACCGGTCTGTGTCATGGCTTCACGCGCCGCGGCAAGCATCTCCGCTTTTTTTGTGTCGCTTAGGTTTCTGAAGAGATCGCCCTGGACAATTGTCTCGATATTCGCGATTATTGCCGAGCGCATTGTATTCATGTCCATACCCCTGATCGCCGACGTATCAGCGGATGAGCCGGCGACGGCGCCAAACACAACCAGCATGGATCGCGCGATATTCTCCTTTGCCTCCTTTTTGGCCTCCACTGTCGTAAAGGCCATTCTGTCAAATTCCGCAAGAAGGCCGGAGAGAGTCTCAAGCACCGTCACTCGCTCACTATTCTCAAGATTGCTCATTAAAGCAGCAACATGATTGATAAGTTTATCGTCCACAAAATCTTGCAATGTTTTTGCGAGATTTTCTGACCGTTGTACTGTTCCACTGACCCCGCTATTTCTGCCGAAGGTAGCGATCGAAGATAATTGAGCCACCTCTTCAATGAGCAACGGATCATTCGCAGCCTGCACAATACTCTTGGCCGTAATTTGAGCGAGGTCGAGCATCCCGACAACGGCGGCCTTGAAAGCATCTTCCTTCTCATTCATTACGGCGGCAACTTCAAGCGTTCGTTTAACATCGTTCTGGATCGCAAGAACGTTCGACGCTTCATCCGCCTTTATTGTACGTGCGGCAGGATTAAAACTATCGACATAGAACGCGTCCAGCTTCCGGTTGATCAGGACCGCCGTCTCAGTCAGGACCTTCGTTTCCATAGTAACGCCGGTATTCATCCACGGCGTAAGCGTCGCCGCTATTCTCGCGAAAGCGCCCGCGTACGCGGCAAGATCGGCCTTCGGCGTGCCTGGAGCTTCTGCCGCGAGTTTTGTGATCTCCCCGTTCAGCTCTGTCGCGAGCCCTTCGACCGCCTTCGCGAACGCCTTGGCGGCTGACTGTACGGTGTCCAATCCGCGGATATTTTCGAGGAGCCTGAGGGAGGCCGATCTCATCTCAACGATCATAGCTACATTCGCGTAATCCCCAGCATCCTTGGCCCCCGTCTTATCGGCCGTAACCGCCTCTCCGGCCGCGCCGGTTATCTTCTCTGCGAGAGCGTTAAATTTGGTAAGATCCTTCACGCTAACACCTGAGGCGGCCGCCTTATGCAAAGCGCCTGAGATCACCAGGAGAGCCGCGGTTTTAAGTACCTGCCCTTCAAGTCCGGCATTGTTCAGATCGACATCCTTTATGCTGTCAAATTCCCTCGCGATCTGCTTAAGCGCCCGGTTAATGTCGTCCCTCGCGTCTCCGGAATGGATATTCCCGGCCTGTGTGACAATATTGTCCAACGCTTTGATAAGCTTATTGAGCGCTTTCTTCCTCGCTCCCGGAGTTTCCCGATCGACTTGCTCCTGCGCGGCTTTTTTAACGTCTCTTACTAATTCTTCCACGCCGCTCTCGGTAACGGACCTTCTGGCGACCGGAGCTTCCATGCCTATCAGGTTCAAGAATCTGGCGACTTTTTCGGGCGTCAGCTGGCCGTCTTCAAGTTCATTCAGGAACTGGACGATCGCGGCCGGTTTCTGTCCGACAACAAGGCCGAATTCCTGCATCACGATAAGCTTCCAGCCCTCCATCGGCTTTCCACTGCTCAACTGCTCCGCGGTCATCGTCTGCTCGTGTTCGCGCAGTCTATTGAAGTCGCCCTGGCTGATCCTCCCGCTGGCAAGAAACGCTTCGGCATTCATAGGACCGCACCCAAGCGCGATCAGCCGCAAGATACGAACAAACTGCTTGCCTTTCATGCTGCTGAAGATCCCCGGTGAATTCTGTGCGGTAATATTAAAGAGCCTCTCAAATCTGCTTTCCGCGTCGGCAACCGCGGTGACCCCGAGGAGAGATGCCAGAACCGAGCTCTCAACGCCAACACCTCTTCCTTTCTCGGATGCAAGCAGTATCCCGGTGTTCCCGACAACAGCGGTCGCTTCTCCCGCTGTATCCTGTGCCCCTTTCACCTGCCGGCTCCCCTGTATATGCGGCGAGAACGACTGGACGGTCAGGACACCGTTCTTAATGCTGAATTCGATCCTTCCCGCGGGCAGCTGCGCGTGCTCGGGCAATCCCATCGCCTGAAGGATCTGTTCGTGGGTAACCGCGATGTCATTTCCTTTGGCGTCTTTCACGGTGATCGTACCGCCCTTCGCGACCGTTGTGCTCCCGCTCTCCACATCTACGGCGCCGGAAACCTCCGCTTTCCTGTCTTGAGCGGGTGTGATCGAAATTATCCTGAGAACACCGTTTTCGACCTTGTACGTTACGGTTGCTCCGGCGGGCAGATACGGCCTGATAAGAGCTTCAACGGTCCGTTCAAAGCTTTCGGCAAAGCCCTCTGATACTCCCGGCAGGGACTTTATCAATATTTTCTTCTGTTCCCGGGTCTCGGCGGTCAGGTACGCTGACTTATGAAGAACGCGTCCTATCGATTCCATGCTCCTCGTCGCCATTATCTGGCTCGCTCCCATCATGAAAGCCATGTGGGACAGTTCTTTTGCCCGGGCTTTGCCCTTTTCAGCAGCCAGTTCTTCCATATAGTCTGTCGTCATGAGGTCGGTTCCGGCATTGACCCGCGCGAGCTTCCCGGCAAAAGCGGTATTTTTATGCTTCTGTGCCCGCACAATAGCGCACGCCGAAAGAAGCGGCAGCATCTGTAAAGATTCCCGCGTCGATTCGAAATCGAAGCTTCCGGCATGTTCAAGGAGTATATCGGCAAGAGCGATGGTGACATTTTCTCCGCCGATAGTATGGAGATCGACGACCTCCTTCGCGAATTTCTCCGCGGCCCTCTGACCCATGCCTGCCGCTTCAGCGACTTTGGCGATCTCACTATGATTGTCCGGCGTTGCTTTTATCTGGCACTGAAGCGCGATATGCGCGAAATCGCCTGTCCTGGATGACACGCTGTTTGAGTGCTCAAGCAAGGTCTGCAAGAAGGAAGCTTTCACGTCAGTTCCAAGAGCCGCGAACATACTGAAATCTTCCTTCGTTACTCCGAGATCCGTAAGGAACGTCCTGGCAGCCGAAGGTCCTGCTTGAGCAGCATTCATGAATGTTACTACCGCGGCAACTCTGACCGCATCCTGGTGTGCAAATATCCTGCCCACTTTCGTTTTGGTGAAGAGGGCATCTCCGGCCATCGCCAGCCCTGAGATCATTTGTGAGATCTGCTGAGTGTCGATCTTAGCGGCAATAGCTTTCACCATTGCCGGAGCCATATCACCCGCAAAACCATGATACTGCAGGAAGCTCTCCGCGCTCACCGTTCCGACACCTACGATCTCGAACTCCGCCTTCTTCACATCCGTATGCTCGGCAACCATCGAGAATGCCGCAATATTCATTATGGTGGCCAATGTTCCCGAGGCAAGCGGATTTGCCGCCAGTACCGCCTGCGCTGCTTCCAGCTGTTCAGTGGTATATGTCTTGAAACGTTTACCCGGTTTTGCTTGCTCCGGGGAAGTCTGAGCACCCGCTGCGGGCTGTGTGGGATTCCTTGCCGCCAGCTCAGCTCCAATACCCTGCGGTCCCTGCGATGTCGTTTGAGCATTTTGGCGCGCCTGGTTCAGCGCCGCAAGCGCCTCGTTCCCCTGAATAGCCGCCTGAGGAAGAACAGCCAGGGCATTGTTCACGAATTTCTGAAAATTAGCGTCATTATCAGATTTAACAGCCTGATCCAGATGCCCCTCGGCCGTAGTAAGTCGAGCGCGCTCGGGAGTCCCTTCCGGGGTACGGCTAAGCTCATCCCTGACGTGGTCCAATGCGGTTGAAGCCTGCTCACGATGAACGTTCATATCCATCTTAAACTTCCCGGGGTTCACTCTTCTGCCGCCGAAAATATCGAATAACTCGACAATAAACTCCTGGGCCTCCGGGGAGACACCAAAAGGAGCAAGGAACATCGCGCCGATGGTCGGTTCCCAGAGCATCTCTTCAAAAACACCTCCCACCGTCTCAGCCCCCAGCGCCTTTAAGGTTGTCTGACCGGCAGTGACCTTCCGGAAAGCCTCTCCGATACCGGAAGTGGCCTTTCTAAGGTATTTAGCTGTTGCGGAAAACGCTGTTTTTGCGCTTTGGAATGCTCGAATATAGATCCACGCGCCGATTCCGTGAGCTGCCCCGGTAAGGAAACTCGCCGTTCCGGTAGCTGCGGCCGCAGTACCTTGCGTAACGCTCAATGTTGTCGCGGATATCGCTTCACCGGTCGCCGTCCGCGCGATCCAAGTGTAGAGTGCTGTTCGTGCAACAGCCATCAAGGGGCCAAGAACTATAAACACCCCGATAAAGGCAAGTCCCTGTACTGAACCGATCTGGTGCATAACTGTGGTAAGAGAAGAACCTTCGTGCGCATGAAGCGCCATTTGTGCAACACCCTTAAAGATCCTGCCACCTAAATTGTCTTCCCTGAGCTTCGAAGCCCAGCGCTTCCAACCAGACCATGAAGTAGTTCCAAATAGCCATGAGCTGGCTTCCGTGCCCATCCGCAAAATTTCGCCGGCGACGTGTAATTCGATCGGGAACCTTATTCCTATACTGAACGCCATGGCAGGCGCGCCGCGTATTATTCTGCCTGCCCAGAGCGAGGGATTGTACCATTTAGCCGCGGCAACGATCTTTTCGGCGTTCGGAGCAAATCCTGCGCCAAATCCGGTTCTGAGCCATTTGCCCGTGGCAGACACACCACGCGCTATGCGGCCTGCCCAAAGAGCGGGATTGTACCATTTAGCTGAGGCAACGATCTTTTCGGCGTTCGGAGCAAATCCTGCGCCAAACCCGGTTCTGAGCCATTTGACCGGGGCCCAGCGTCCAATTACTGCCATACCATATCTCAATGTTCCCGCAAATCGTCCTATCTGGAAAGCGGCTCTGGTGACAAAAGGCTGCGATACGGCAGTCAGTGTAAGTCTTCCGGCTCCGACGGCAAATCCCCTGCTGAAGCCAAGCCCAAAGGCTCTAAACCCTGCTCCCAATCTGGATGCTCTCCACCCCCACCTCAATATGCCTCCTCCCCATTTGAACGGGAACGCTGCCACGGTGCCAATACCTTTGGCGGCCGTCCCTGCCACCCGAGCCGTTCCGGCCACGTATCTCAGGGCAGCGAAGGATCTCACCCAGCTGAAGTAAGTAGGCACTGCGGCTCTCGCCGCTGCTTTAACTCCTACCGTTGTTCCCGCTTTCAACCCTCCGGTTACACCAAAACTCGCTGCAAGAAGCGCTATATCGAACGCGAGCTCGAGTCCGCTGACAACCCACCCCATCGCTCCGCGTTTTTTGATATACATATGATGGACACTGCGGGCAAAATCTTTGCCATGCCATCCATATCCGAAAAGCCACGTAGCACTGTTCTTTATGGCCATTAAGATAGTGTGAATGCCGTGACCAAGTATATGCACGGGATAGTCCAACGCTGCTGTCGTCGCGGAATAATGCCTGATAACCGTCTGCGTTCCTTCCGGCGCTACCTGTATCTCTGTTTTGAGTTGCTCCGGATCCATGATCAAGGAGAACCATCGATCGTACCAATGCGCGAATGAATAATCCAGGGATACTTTGCCGTATTCGTCTACCGCGACATGAAGATCGCGGTCACCCACATATGTCGGATCACCCTTGAGGTCGTACCCTGTTATCTCTCCATCGGAGTTCGTTCGCGCGTCAACCCGTATATAATGCTTCGTGCCCCATCCGGCTGTCGCATTCCGGAGCATGGTAATAAGCTCTCCGCCTTCCCTGTGCGTAAAATAGTCGACTTCCGTTTTCCTGTCAAGCGCGATCGCGTAAAGATCGTCGCCATCCCGCAGCCTGATCGATTTTGAGCCGGTAGCACTATAGTCCGAGGAATAGATGATCTCGCTTGCGCTTGCGAACCCGAGATTCTCAATGATCGCGTCTATATCGTCCTGTTTCAATGGTTCCCCTTTAATAAACTCTTTCTCAAGACTATTCCGGATCTCTTTCGCATCGAGCTGGCGCGCAGGCAGTACCGCCGAGACAGTTAAGTTATCTGTTTCATTAGCCGAGCTTATCGATACTGACAGCAGGTCACGACCCGCCAGATCGCTTTCTTTCAAGCTGTACCCATGCGTCGAAGCCGCTATTATCGCCTGCGCATGTGTCGGATCAAGAACCCTGAAATCTGACACGAGAGTGTCGAGCGGCATCTTTTCAGAAGTATTCTCCTTGTGCTGCCGGTAGCTGGACGACTCAACAAAAGTGACCATTGCTTCACCGTCCTGGATGCCGAGCATGCCGTAACTTCCCTGTTGAAGCAGCAGCACCAGATGCCTGGCTTCATCGGAATCGATCTCAATGCGCAGATCGGAATCAAGGATCAAAGTATCACCAACAACTCTATAATCGACCTCCCCGGTCTTAAGCGCATCCTTGAGACTCTTAAATCTTCTATTCCTTGCTGAACTATTAGCATCATACGTACCTCCAGGGTCTGCGCCATAACCTTGTCGAGTGCGCTTTTCAACTGGATAAAGTCTGGTAAGCTCAGTCCATATTTCTCTACCCCCTACCTCCAAGACCTGCGCCCCCCATTGCTCTCTAAGAGCGTTATCGATTTCGCTACAGGCTTCAGCAAGATACCAGAATTCTTTGGTACCGTATTTCCCTTTAATACTATTTTTAATATTCCCATTTTTTCCATCGCTGATCATTTCCGCCATGGTTCCCGGTCCACGACCCATCGCTTGAGTCCATCCATAATATTCACTCTTGGCATTTTCATGCTTCGCCCTGGCCTCATTCCCCACTTCACGCAGCACATCCGTAAAATCACTCCAGCTCATCTCTCCGATATTCTTCTTCGACCCGTATTTTCCAATGTTACCGAGTATTACATTGACCTGCTTCTGACTCAAATTGCCCTCTACGACAGCGGATCGCAATAACCCTACGATCCTCAAACTCGTCGTTGAAACGGTAGCGGTATAATCGGCCTCAAAGACATACTTTTCTCCCGTTCCGATCTCCGCAGTGCGTAATTTCAATAATCCGCGACAGACGCTGTTCTCATGGGTATAAAGCGTGTGGATCGTCTTCTTGAGCCTGAATGATTCTCTGACAGTTTCCGGATCATCCTGATTTATATACTGAGCGTTCGCGATATTGTTATCGAAAGATTCCTCAAGGCTCCTGGCGTCGGTATAGAACGAGATGCGTCCTCCTTCCAGTCTAAAGAGGAGACGACTGATGTCCATTTTTATCGTTGTTTGGATTGAACTTCCGGTCCAGTTATCGATAGCGCGCATCAAGCTCCACTCTGGATTATGTACGAGCTTTCCGTCTTGTACGAGCATGTAATGGGTTTTCTTGGTTTTGCGGCTCTTTCCTTTGTCGGTAAGGCTAACAACGGAATATTCATTCCATGTATTCGGATGGTCATCTTTGATGACACCGGCCAGGATTGTGAAAGTCCCGTCAGAGCCTATGCCAAGTTCTGTCGAATGATGCACAAGCGTTCTATTGATCAGCGAACTCAACCCATTTGCGACGACGCTCGGATCGAGCATCGAAACGGCTACGTCTTTTGAAAGCCGCAGTGAACCGTCCGACCAGATACGCATCTGTATTGATCCTTTATCAGCGTATTTGAACGCCTGTTTGTCGTCGTCTGCTGTCATCTGCCCCTTGATTATAGGCCGGTTCTCGTCACCGTCTTTGTCGGTAGCAGCAAGGGTGAGCGTAATACCGTTCGAATTGCCTGTTTTGTCTTTATTCGCGTACACGGTCATTTTTTTGCCGCCGATGGCGCCGGTCCCGGCGAAGCGGAATCCGCCTTCGCCCGCATCCAGTGAATCGATGATATTCTTTCCATCGGCGTTCAGGACCCATACGGTGCCTCCGCATCGTATGGTGCCGTCCTCTCCCCGGACAATATCCGACACTCTCGCCTCATGAATAACCCTCAATCCTTTGTCTGTCGGCACTTCAGCGCGCATATCTTCGACACCGGCGTCACTCCGTGAATCCACCGAATGAGAGACAAGTATATAGGCGACTTTCCCGTCCGTGGTATCGAGGATCTTTTTTACCCCTGTGTCAATTACCCCGCTGAGGATCCTGACTACCCCTGTGGCAATTACCCCGCTTTTGTATTCTATGAGCACCGCCCTGGCGCTCTTGTCTGACAAATCCGCCCTTAACTTCATCGCATCCTGTTCATTATTCGCGGCGATATACTCGTCAACAGTAACTTTCTTAAAATTCCTGAGTGGATCGGCTATCATCTGACTTGCGGCCAGCTTAGCACCTGCCGTTGTGTCGGTATCGCGATCGGTTTCCCCTTCCCGGACAATTTTTACTTTGATCCTGAATCTGACACCGTCTCCATTCGCGACGCTTACCAGCATGTCTGAAGCCGAGAGAGCAAACTCTCCTCTCGTCATCGAGGCGTTCGTTTCAGCCTTCAGGAAGACGGGCCCGTCTTTAAACTTCTTAAACGCATTCACAACATTCGAGGTGCCGCCGCTTCCCGCGGCTCCCGTGCTTATGATCTGTCTTGCGAAATCAAGACCGGTATTGTAATCTCGGAGCACCTTAAACTGCGCCCTTTCTACCCTGATCTCCCCATCCTCTGTCTGTTTAAGAACCGCTCCTCTGCGAATAAGGATCTCTCCATCTTCGCCGCCGTTCTTCTTCAATATGAAGCTTCGGGCAGCGGTAAACGCGCCTGTCGACCGATCAAAACTTCCCATAATGTCCGCTATGTCGCCCTCTAACTCATGCCCCTCCCAGAAATCCGCTGAGAGGAACAGATCTGATAGCCTATCCGTCCCGACTTCACGCGCTTTCGCTCTTTCAAAGAGGTTCTTTACGCGTCCTCCTTCGACAATGAGCACTATTTGGAAAGTCTCACCGAATTCTTCTTTAGATATGATCGAGAGATCACGCCGGGTAAACCACTGCGAGCTAAGATCCTCTGTATCGTAGACATTTCCATCTATGCTTATGGATGCTCCTTCTCCCATAATAAACGCCTGACCTTCCATAGCCACTGCTCTGCCGTTGGATACTCCGATCGTACCATTATGCAAGATTCCTTTTCCCGCAACGTTGATGATCTTTTGCTCACCCGCTTTTCCTTCGCCGGTCCCAACCGCTTCGGTCGTAAGATCCGCCTGTAGCACCGCGAACCCTTCGAGTGTCATTGAGCCGCGAACGATACTTACGTTCCCCTCGCTATCAAAGGAGAGTTGCGAGCCTTCGCGAATAGTGCACGACCCGCGGACATCGCCGAAACCGCCTATGTCCCATCCCTCTTGCGAGTCAAAATCTTCCTTCGTCATGTCTTCCACTCTCTTCAACAAGTCATAAACTTCCTGCAAGGCGGGGTTAGCCCTAATCAAAGCTTGAGCGTACCCTTCTGGGATCCAATATTCCTTGAATATATCCTTCGTAAGCGTCCAGGTACCATTCGCAGAGAGCTTCAGCAAGACTTCGGTTATATCAAGATCAACCACTTTGCCTTCACCGTCTTCCCATACGGTCATTGCGGTCCCATTCATTGATGACGTGTGAAGCGACTGTCTGGTCGCATTTCCATCTCTATCAGTCCCCGCAACGAAAAACTCCATCGGTTTTTCAGTTACATCAACTTTCGCGAAGATAGCGAACTCCGCGCCGTCCTGCTGTATGCTTATCGTCCATTCCCGTCCGCCGAGCTTAGCATGTACCTCTTTCCCGATATTCTCAATGCTAACCTGTACAAATTTCCCTTCGGCGTCGAACAAACCGGACTGACCGGCAATCATCTTGCCTTCATTATCAAATTCTGCAATAAATGTAGCTTGGTTCAGATTTGAAACTCCTAATATTATCGTATTTCCGCTTTCAAGCTGGAATGTAAACCCGCTTTCTGTTCTCCATCCTACTCCTGGATCTTTTGCAAATCTTCTCGCTACCTCTTCTGGTAATGCAATTCCTACATTTTTTACCCCCTCGATCTCCTGCTCGCTCTCGACATCGGTCATGCCCTGGAGGTTCTCGGTCATCATGCTCAGGCCATCAACATTCGTCTTCACCAGCGTGTTGTATTCAATGCTTGCGGGTATAGCGGCGATCTCGCCTTCAGCAGCGACCGCTGCAGTGAAGTTGCTGTAGAAGTACTGTACATCGTTGTAGATGGCGACGCTCTTGCCTTCGGTCTGGATGCCCGCCTGGGTGAGGATGTAATCGGTGACCATATCAGCCGCCATGCCCTCAGGTATCACGACATTGACCGCGGCGATCTTATCGATGGCGGCGGTGCGCTGGGCAGCATTCATATTTATTAAATTCTCTGTCTTCATACTCAAACCGCTGACACGCGTTTTCACGATTGTATAAACATTGGCTTCCTGATTATCTCCTATAGTATCTTGGATTAACATGCCGTCATTCAATGTCCCGACAACTTCAGCCATTAATGAACCGGGACTTCTACTAAATATTAATCCTGAAGCATTCGGCGTAAGGACATTTCCTTTCTCATCCCTATAACAATTTCGAATAACACCTTCAATCCCTTGATCTACTCCGTTTATTCTCCAATGATATACTTCGGAGACTCTTGTTAGAGGATTGATTACAATATCAGCCAGCTGTCTCCCGACCGCAAGCTTGCCCTGCGTATATTTAACCGCGTCGGCTTTTGTGACAGGATCGAACATTGTATTGCCGGTAACCGTATGTTTACCTACCATAAATTTCGCATTGGCGCCGGCATTCTTAAAGCTCGCGCCAAGCTTAACGATCTGACCTTCGGTCGCGGTGAATTTATCGTTCATGATCATAAGATCGCCGTTGGCAAGCACCTTTCCGCTGGCAGCATCATACTCAAGCGTAAACACTAACCGTTCGGGCTGCTTCGCTTCCCCGCCCTCTCCGGCAGGTTGTTCGACCATGCCGTCAATCGCCAGATCCACCACGTGTGCTTTCGCTTTGAGGACATGTAATGTATTATCATCTCCCAGCGCGATAATGGAGTCCGCCTCGCGGACGATAACGTTTCCGTCAGCCGTGTTCATAACGAGGTCGTTCGCGAGCGTGGTTGAGCCGTCGGCCTTCACGATGAAGTCGATCCGGGAGACCTGCGCTTCGAACTTGGTTCCGACCGCCGTGAGCGTGGTGTTCAGCTTCCGCGCGCCGGCGAAGTCCATCCTGACGCGCGTCTCCCACTCGCCGGTCGCGGCGTTCCTTACCGGCGGATCGACTGTAACATTCGTCGCGCCGAGCATGTTGCCGCGGGCCTTCTCAACGGTTCCCCGATTGACTGCAAGCTGCTGATCATTGGCCGCGCCCCGTGAGAGGCCCCTCAGGTCGGCGGCGCTGATCGCGGTGTTGTTTTGCATAAATATGTTGTACGCGGTTATAAAGACGGCGATCGATGTCGCGCCGACCGTCTTGCCCGCCTGTACCTCTCGATATGATGTATTGGTAAGATTGTCGACCGTCGCCTGTTTCTGGGCGCGGGTGGCGCCCTCGATAGTCTCGGGGTTCCTCAGCAGGGCCTCCTGCGCCTGCACCTTCAAGCTTAAGATCTGGATTACATTGCCGAGATCCTCTTTACTGATGTCGTCACGAGCGCTGTTCACGGTCAACTCCACACGCGGCGCCATACCCGGTACCAGGCCCGGCACAATGAACTGCGTTACGACGTTTCCGGCGACAACAGCTTCCTGCGCGGCGGCGAACATCTTTCTGCCGTTCATCTCCCCGATAAAGTGGGCCGGCACCCGGGCGCCGCCTAATCGCGCCTCGAACTGCACATCGAGCCGGTACTTGCCGTCTTCCTTAATGAGCTGGCGGTACTCGGCAACCGGCATATTCGCCGGCGTAATATCCTGGAATTTCTGACGTCCGGTATTCTCCGTAAGCAGCATGCCGTCTGAGACAATCCCGGCGTCGCCCGCGGCAAGGCGGCCAACCCTGCCGCCCACGCTCATATTGATACTGTTCATACCATCATTGACCAAAACTTCGGTCGGTGAGAGCGCGAACTCGCCGTTATAAAGCGTTACGTGCGAGCCTTCGAGCAGGAAGATGTCTCCGGCCCTGTTGGATCTCGCCCTGACGACATCAAGATCTCCCGCTTCGGCCTGCTGCTGAGCTCCGGCCGCTTTACCCTTGCCCGGCGCCACCGTCTCGATATACTTCTTGTTGGTCTTGAAGAGCGCTGACTTATTCACTCCTTCGCAATAGGTCATATTGATGCCGTCGATCGTCACCCTGAAGGCTGACTTATCGACCAGGATCGATCCGGAGTACGGCTTCCCGACGAGGAAACTCTCGTCCGATGTGATGGTGCTTCCCGCGAGGTCGCTCATATCGATCGTCACGTCTTGCCTAAGAACCAGCCCGTTATCGAACCTGAAACCTTTCTTCAGCTCGGCCGTGCTGCCTGAGAGATCGACGACATAGTATGTTTTTCCGTCACGAGCCACCACCGCGCGTGTCGTCTGAACGTTTATGGTATGTTTCCCAAAACGGCCCTGGCGCCGGACGGTCCTGCGGTTGTTTACCGCAAACGGTATCACAGTAACGACCTCTTCGTTCCCGTCAGGGCCTATGATCGTCTCCTCGTGAAGACTGGCGTTCACATTCCTGTAGAGGTCAACATCGCTCATCAGGTCGCCTCTGCCCATGGGCGCCATCGGAGCCATCGGAGCGACAGGAGGCAATCCCATCTGCCCGAGCCACGGCCTGGCCGGCGGCGTTATTGTAGCGAGCATCGCCGCGGCGACGGCCGGCGCGACCTGGCTAATACCATTCTTCTGCTCGATCCTGGCGAGGATCTCCTTCGCGTCGAGCGTGATCTCAGGCACACCGAGCTCATTTTCCAGGTCGAGAAGCGCGATCACCGCCTCCAGTTCGTTGAAGAAAGACGACTCGCTGACCGCCTCACTCCTGAGGTCAACAAGCGCGGTATACATATCCTCGAGAAGATCGATCCCTCTGGTACGGCCGAGGTCGAACTGCTCCTTCGCGCCTCTGGCGAACGCTACGATACTCGACTCACCGGTAAGATAGTTGAGCGCTTGTAGGACAGCCATGTCGCCCTCAGTAGGAGTCGCGCCAAACGTTTCCCACGATATGACCGCCTCTCCGATCAAGAGCGATCCTACGATGGCAAATTCTTTTTCGGTCAAAACATCGGAACCTCCGACAAACGCACCGAAGTTCTCAAGCACATCTCCGATAAGCGCTTCCACAGCGGGCGGGCAGGCCTCGAGGGCGTCATCGATTACGCCGTCACGAGCATTCTTAATAAGCTCCTTGAGCATGTCGCCGCCTGCTCGGGCAAACGCGGCCGGGTCCCGTTTGTTCAAGTCTTTTTCCATCTGCTTGACTTGTGTGTCAAATTGATTCAGGAAGCTCTCAGCAAGCGCCCCATACCCCAGAGATCTCAGAGTGTTAACGAAGAGCTCGATACAGTTCGAACAGTTCATCGCGGTAAGGCCGGCTTCTCCGAGCGCCTGTTCGAGCTGTTCCTGAGATATGTCTTCCGCCTTCATGAACTGAGACGTCAACTCTCGCGCAAGACAGCTCTTTGAGCTACTGAACATATCGCCGCTCTGGCCTCTACGCATATCACTCGCAAGCTGCATACCTGTATTAAAGATAGGTATGATCGGAGTTACGGACCGATCCATGAACAACCCTCCCGCTTCCTCGAACCCCTCTAGAGCTTCAGGTTTCTGACCATCAATTTGACTGAGCTCATCAAAGAGGCTCCCCTGCGGCACGAGATTGTAATCATAACCGGCGCCGGGCGGGACATACGGCACGACAGTTTCTTTTCCACTCTCAAAGGTTTTGCTTCCGTCTTTCTCTTCAAGAGCTTCGTACAGCTTGCCGAGCGCTTCGCTGCCGCCTGTCTCTTCGATACCGCTCCAGAAGGACATGTCGATAACCTTATAAACATCGGTGCCTTTGTACTCACCGTCTTCAACGTTGAAGAGATCCTCGAATGTCAGCACCGGAGCCTGGCCGTCGGCTTTCATCTTGTCTATCTTTGCGGCCATCGCCTCGATGATCGGGAAGCCGTAGCCCCATTCATCTCTGTTGGATTCGGAGATAACGGTCGGGAATTCCATGGCCCTCAATTCTTTTCCTTCGGCCTGGTATTCCTTCGCGAGCTTAATATAATCCTGCTGGAGGCGATCCATCAGTTTTACAGCGATAAAGGCGGAGTTGCAGGCGTTTAGCACAACTGTCGCATCTTTGAGCGAACCGCCGTTCTTGAAACGCTCGAATAACGCATCCGCCATATCGATAGAGCTGGTCGATACCTTATCGGAGTTCCAGAACGCCCCGGGTCCGCCATGGCCGGTCACGTCAAAATAGAGCTTTTGCGATACGCTATCTCCGGCCAACGACGCGCCTATTGTCGGGGCTTTTTCGATCGAAAGGACGCCGCCCTTGATGCTGAAGGCGATCTCTCCTTTCGGCAGCTTGGAACCCTCCGGTAATCCGAGCGCCTCCGCTATCTTTGAACTCGGAATGGTAAACATCGTGCCGTCGGCCAGTTCTACGGATACCGTATCCTCTTCTCCCGTTAAGGTAACTTTATAAGATTTACCGTCGTCAGCTGCCATTTTAGTGCCCTCGATCTTAACGTCGGTCATCCTAAGGCCCGTCGCGGTGAAATAGAGCTGTTGATCTTTTGTTTTCTTATTCCATTCAGTACCCGTAAGAGTTCTCCCGAACTCATCCGTTACGGTATCGGTATCGAGCTTATACCGTGCATAGGAGCTGTTCTCGGTATCGGCCGCCGAGAGGAGCGAATCATACCATTTCTGCTCGACCCAGAAATGCTCTCCATGTATCTCACCGATCGCCATGCCGACCAGTACCGTCTCTTTGTCAAGCGCCTCGCGCTTGACCTGTGTGATCTTCTCTCCATCAGCGGTCTCGATCTCCCGGATCTCGCCGGATACAACCTCTCCTTCTTTGACATCCCTCCATATCTTTCCGTCACGCAGTTTCATCTGGTAATCCAAAAGCGCGGCGATATTGTTCGACGTAAGTGGTATATCTTTCCCGGTCGCCTTGCGCAGCCGCACGAGCCGGTGGCTCATCGCGCGCGCGATCGAACCCTGGCTCCCGATACCGAGCCCTTCGGTCCGCTTCTGGAAATTCTCATCCGAGAAGATCGCCCTGATATTTTCCGAAGCGTAGTAGTTGTTCTCGTAATCGGTCACCTTGCCGACTTCGTTCCTCTTGGTGACCGTATCATACAACCTGTCTTTGGTCGAATCAGGCTGTATCGAGTACGCGGCAGCCAGTCCGTTATAGAGACGCTGTCTGGCTGGCCAGGATGTGCTTCTATTCTCATCAGACATCCCTTCCTCGATAACGGCCAGGGCGCCTTCAAGTATCGCAAGCGCCTTCTCCTTGTCGACAGTTTCTTCGCCTTCTTGTATCTGGTATTTTTCTCCGTGGAGCAATGCGTAGGCGAATCCGAGTCCTTCGGCTTCAGCCGAGAAGAGTTGATCGGGCGTGATCTCACCTTTCTTAAGCTTGATGATGTCCTCCCTGATCTTCTTCATAAGACCGGGGAAAGATTTCATTATTTTATCTTTCACATCGGCCGATACCCTGTATCCTTCGATGGCGTTAAGCTCAGTGATGACAGTCTCGATATCGCGCGGTTTCATTTCAGGTCCTGCCGCGACAAGCCCCTTGAATGTCTTGCTGCCGAAGACCGCCTTGGAGAACGCGGTGATCGCCTCTCCAACGACAAGTGTATCTTCATTATCCAGATTGCTCACGATCGCGCTTAGAGCATCGGGTTGCTTCTCATACAAATAACGGAAATTATCTCCAATTACCTTCATCGCGGTCGCCCGTACTTCGCTGACAGGACTGTCTTTCGCCAAGCCGACTATACGCGTCCAGAGACCGACACGTCCTTCGGTTCTGGAAATCTCACCGGCGCGCGGCGGAATAACCGACATCACATCACTCTTCGTTTTGTCGGAGAATTTGTTCTCTTTGTCCTCGGCTATATCGAGCAGGCCGTTAAAGATATTCTCTGAGAATTCGTGGTTGTGGCCAAACATCAAAAGCCACTTAAAGCGATATACAAAATTATTGGCCGTTGTTTCATCCTTCTCATTGCTATAAGCCTCAAGAAGAGCGTCGCCGATCCTATCCATCAGCTCGGTATTGTGGTGCGGCGTACCGTAATTAGTCGCTCCGTACGACAAGGAGTTGATCGCGGTACCCCGCACGACCAAGTCTTCGTCTTTGAGCATGTCTATCGCGACATCGATCGCCTTCATTCCGACCGATACGTGCTCTGAGTATTCATCTCCTATGATCTTGTAGAATGTCCTGGCGAGGAGCTGACGCGATCCCGTATTTTCGGCTTTCTTGTACGCCTCGCCGAGAATGGCGACAAATTCCACCTGTTCTTCCTCGGTAAAAGCCCCTGCTCCCTTCTCAGAGAGAATACTTTTTACCTTGTCCGCTGCAAAATTACCTTCGCTGGTCGAATCACCGGGTGTCGGATCGACAACATAGTACAGGGCAGCGCCCTCTTTCTTGCTCCTGTTGTACATTTCGTTATCGATGATCGCGGCATTGGTGCATATCTTACCAAGCGCCGTCGCGGCAACGGTAGCGTCGGATGTGTCTTTTGCCATATTTAACAATATGTAGGAAGGCCTGAAGGACTTCGGGTCTTCTTTAAGAGCCTTTTCTGCAATGTCAAGAAGCTGCAGCTTTAATCCCCGCGCGGCCTCTTTGTCGTCCATAGAATCACAGATCACTATGAACGATGCCGTATTAATACTCACGATAGAAAAGAGCGCATCGATAACCGCGGTCTTACCGAACAAGGACTCGTTCTTCATGAGCGCCTCAAATGCCTTGGCGCAGGTCTTAAGGCGCGACCATGAATCATCAGTTACAATGAGTCCTTCCGCTCGACTCTTTTTTAATGACTCGACCATAAAGGTAAAGGGAGTTTCGAGCGCTTCGACAACGGCAGTAACGAGCGCCACATCATCTTTAATGACAGGCATGATCGTATCAAGCGCATCAATAATCGCGATCTTCTGTCTCTCTTGCGCTAAGGATAAGCTCGTGTCCTTAATGACGTCACAGAGCGCGGTAACGATGATCTTCGCGTTCGACGGATTAATGCTCCCGATCAGCGCCTCGAACGCGGCGTTTGAAACCGCTTCATCCTCCCCCTTGAACATGGCGATCAGCGTATCCACGACCTTCGTGACCGACTCTTTGTCGCCGACAAGGGTCGGGATCATCGCTTTGAGGATCTCGACGACTTTCAGCTGAGCGGACTCATTCTCGGAGGCCGCTATATCCGCAAAGGCGCTCAAGAGCGTATCCGTATCGAGATCGGAGAGATTCTCCATAATGATGCCGAGCGCCGCTTCGGCGACCGCCGCTTCGGGATCATCCAGCGCTTTAACTAATATTGAAATGACGCTTCCGCTTAATATGGCGTCGCCCTTCACCAACTCCGCCGCTGAGCCCAGAGCGCCGATCGCCTTCGCGCGAACGCCGGCATCCGTCTCGGTCTCGGATGAGGCCGCTGAGTGCAGCGCCCGGAGAGCGATAAGGAGGATCTGCCTGTCGCCTTTCAGCCCGGGAAGCGCTTTTCCGAGAGCGTCGATCACGAGCATCTTCGTTTCAGCGTCGGTCGCGGCATCTTTCAGCATAGCGGCAAGCACCGGGACCGCATGTTTCGCGTCAAGCGAGTCGATATTCGAAAGGATCGCTCCTTTCGCAGCCGCTGAAACCGAAGCGTCCGCATCGCCGGCCGCCTTCGCCAGAGTCGCGGTAATTCCGGCCATTGTATCTCTTGACCCGGCAAGGACCGGCACCAGCGCGCCGATCGTCTCGACGGCTTTCGTTCGAACGCTTGCGTCGGTCTCCCAGGAACTATCGAGCGCTCTGAAAACGAGGGACAGGGCCGTGTTCGCGGTCGACCCTTTCCCTTTCAAGCCTTCGACCAATTCGCCGATTGTCTCGATCGCCGCGATCCGAACGCCGGTATCCGCTTCTTTTCCGGGATCGGTTGAATCAGCGATCGACCTTAACGCGGCTGTTACCGCGGTACGATTATCCGCTATCTTCGGTATCGCCGCTCCGAGCGCTATAATAACCTCTTTACGTTGATCGGCGGTCCACGAACCATCTTTCAAGGCTTCGCTAAGGACAGATACAGCCAATACAATAGTGTCTTTTGCGCCTGTTTTGGTCAATGCGATCAATGCGCCGAGAATCGTTTCCCGCGCAAGCGCGTTCTTACTGGCAAGCGCGTCGTCGAGGATAAATATCGCCGATTGGAAGGCGACGGTACTTTCATCCTTTAATGCGGCGGCCAGTATCTCTCCGGCTTTCGCTCTGGCTGTCTCATTGCCGCTTCCAAGGGCCGCGATCATGACTTCGCTGACCTTATCCAGAGCATTTTTGCTTCCGTTTTCAAGGAGCGCGTTGATAATATTCGCCGCGGCCGGGCAGGCGTCATTCTTATCGCTGCCGAGGGCGATAAGAAGCACTTCGCCGGCCGCATCCCGGGCGTTACTATTCTTACTTCCGAGCATTTCAGAAACAATATTCGCCGCAGTTACGCGCGCGTCCCTGTCCCTGCTCTCGCTTTCAAGAGCGCCGACAAGGATGCTTTTCGCAGCCGCGCGTACATTCTCACTATCGTCTTCCATCGCAAGCTTGATGACCCAAGCGGCTTTCTGGCGACCTGCGTGAACTTCACTCTTCAGCGACTTTTCTAATACAGCTATTGCGGTCTGCTGAGGTTTCCCTTCGCCGGTCTTGAGGGCAATCAGGAGGAGTTCTGCCGCCGCTTCGCGTGTTTCAAATTTTTTATTGCCGAGCATTACGCTCAACGCCTCGATCGCTTTATCTGAACCGTCAGCCAGGAGCGTTTCAACCGCCCGTTTTACAACAGCCATATCGTCACTTCCAAGGCCGGCAATAGCTCTATCGAGCGGTCCTTTGACGCCGGCTTCGACCAGGATAGACTGGACGGCTTTGGCATTTGTCTCGGTCTCAGCGCCCTGAATGTCGGCGATAATAGCTTGTTTGACATCATCGCCTGCGGTCTTGACCGCATTTATCAGGATCCCGCGTGCTTGATCGGCGGCAGGTGTATCGAGCGCTTTGACCAATGCTACCACAATGGCTTTTCTGACTTCGGAAGCTCCGCCTATGAGCGCCTGTGTTAAGAAGACTTGTACCGCGCTCTTATCGATCGAACCGACCAGTGAAGTGATCGCGTCATCGCGCAATGCGGGTGTGGCAAGGATGGCTACCAGAGCAAGTCCGGCGTTCTTGTTCGTCGCGCCGTCCGCAAGCACGCCGACAAGCGCTCCGAGTACCGCGTTCTTCTTGGTATCATCGGTCATCGTGGCGAGCTTCGCGGTGAGCGCTTTGATACCATCTTCGGTGCCGATAAGAACGATGACCGCGGCTTTTACTTCGGCGGCGTTGGTACTGTCGAGTGCGGCGAGCGTTCTCTCGAGCGGTCCTTCAGCGCCGGCTTCGACCAGGATAGACTGGACGGCCTGGCTAAGATCCGATTCCTCTGTTTCGACAGCTCTCAAAGCTGTAATAACAAGCTCGTTCTTGTCCTTGGCTGCCTGCGTTAAAGCGATGACAGCTGCATCTGATCCGTCGGCCAGCAGCGCGTCAACAGCCGTTTTCACTTTTATGGAGTCGCCGCTTCTGAGATCAGTAATGCTCCGGTCGATCGGCTTCATCGTTTCGGCTTCTACCGGCACTTCGGCCGTTGTCGGTAACGTAGGCTCAAGCGTCTTCTTCGGGATCTGCTTTGCCTGCGATGTCCCGACCTCAGGGAGCTGCTCGGTCGTTTTTCTGGCCATCTTTAGCGGGGTCACTTCCGTAGGAGTCGTGACCGGTCCAATGCCTATCGGCCGGCTGATGTCCGGCAGCTCTCCCTGCTGTCTGGTAAGCGGGGTGACCTGCGGCTCGGGGCCGCGCGGCGCATCCGTGATCGGTCCAACGTCAGACATTTTCGGCTCAGGCACTTCAGGCTCTGCCGGCTGTACAATATCAAGAATGGCCTGCGCCCCGATGCGCACAGGTTCTAAAGTAGCCGGATCGTTGACCGCCGCCTGCAGCGCGCCGATCACGGCGGTCTTAACAGCGTCGTCTCCCCTGATCGCGGCAAGTCTCAGTATCTCTCCCGCGGCGGGCTGTGTTGCGGCTACACCAAGTGCGCCGATGAGTCCGTCAATAACCTGGGCGCGGACATCGGCTGATCCGACTCTGATGACGATGCCCAGTATATCCTTTGTCTTTTCTTCGTTGGCGAGAGCTTTGATGAGTGCAGGAATCGTGTCATTCCTGACAGCTGCGTTGGTGGTCTTCGCCGCCAGGATCAACAAGCCTCTCGCCGCCAGCTCTATATCAGGAGTGCTTAACGCGGTAATGAGCCCGTCAATCGCGGCGCCCCTGGTCTGATCGTTCAGTATGAGTGCTATAATTGTACCGCGCGCTTCCTGTCTCGT
>JBDRSA010000148.1:0-8406 GCA_043825275.1 Candidatus Omnitrophota bacterium | reverse complement strand
CGAGTTCCAGCCCGCCGCCGAGGCACGCGCCGTTTATGACAGAGATGGTGACAAGGTCAAGCGCGGCCAGCCGGTCCAGCACTTCTTTTCCCTTGTCAGCTTTCTCCTTCGCCAGATCGATCGATGTGATATGCTCGATCTCTTGTATATCGGCGCCGGCAATAAAGATCCCTTTCTTTTTGCTTGTGATCAGAAGCCCCCGCACTTCGCCCTGAGGCCGCCTCATTAGATCGTCGATGACGCCGGCGAACTCCGTCATCGTCTCGGTATTCAGAACGTTGACCTTGGAGTCCGGCTGATCGAATTCGATAACAGCGATCGTATCGCGTACTGTCAAGTTCAGATTTTTCATCGTCACCTCTCCAGAATGACCGCGCCGCCCTGGCCGCCGCCGACACATAATGACACCAGGCCGAATTTCGCGTCTCTTCGCTTCATCTCTTTCAGCGTCGTCAGGATCAGCCGGGAGCCTGTTACCCCGACCGGATGGCCGAGCGCGATCGCGCCGCCGTTTACGTTCAGCTTATCTTGATCCAACTCTCCCGCCGTTTCGGGAGAGAACGAATTCTCTTCGACAAACTTCTTCGACCCGAGAAGCCTCAGGCAGGCGAGCACCTGGACGGCAAACGCCTCATTGATCTCGATCAGGTCCATATCCTTGAGTGAAAGCCCCGCTTTCTTGAGCGCCGGGGGGATCGCGTAGGCGGGCCCGAGCCCCATTCTGCTCGGTTCGACTCCCACGTAGGTATACGCGCGTATATAACCGAGCGGGTCGTACCCGAAAGCTTTCGCTTTCTCCTCATCCATGATCAAAAGCGCGCACGCGCCGTCGGTAACCTGGCAGGAATTGCCGACGGTAACGGTGCCCGTGTGCCGGTCAAAGTACGGCTTCAGCTTCGCGAGCGCCTCCATGGTCTGATTCTCCCGGGGGCCGTTATCATGTTCGACAACAATATCGAATTTCGGCGGCAGTATGACCGGTACGATCTCTTCGCGGATCTTCTCTTTTGCCGCGGACGCTTTCCGGTGGCTCGCCAGCGCGAACTCGTCCTGCTCACGCCGCGGTATGCCGAACTCCTTGGCGAGGACTTCAGCGGTCTGCCCCATATTGAGTCCGCAGACAGAGTCCGTAAGACCGAGCGCCAACCCCGGAACCGGCTTCAGGTAGCTGAGCCGGAACTGGGTGAGAAGCGCGAGCTTTTTGAGCGCGCTCTTCTCTTTATTCAGCCGCATAAGAAGCTTGGTGATCTTTGTACCGAAAAGAAGCGGGATCGTCGACATCGATTCGGCGCCGCCGGCGATCACGATCTCATCCAGGCCGGTACGGATCTTTTCAAGCGCGCCCGTTGCCGACTCAAACCCTGAAGCGCAGTTCCTGCTGACCGTATAGGCGCGCTTTTGTTCGGGGATACCGGCGTAGAGGCTCACCACGCGGGCGACGTTTGAAGCTTCGGCCGGCTGGGCGACGGCTCCGAAGATAACCTCATCGACCGCGTTCGGGTCGAGGTGGGTCATCTCGAGAAGCTCGCGGACACAGAATGTTCCCAAAGCTTGCGCGGGTATATCCTCAAAAACCGACCATGCCTTACTGAACGGGGTCCGTATTCCGTCAACGATGGCTATTCTTCCCATTTTTTCATTCTCCTTGCGCGTTTAAACATTGGGGCGCCTGTCCACGATCTTCTTCGCCTTCACCGAGCTCTCGATCTCGATCATCTTCTTGATCTCTTTTCGGGAGACGAAACAGATCCGGTTGAACGTTATCTCTTCCTCCGCGATCATTATCTGGTTAATGCGGACCGAGAACTTCTCTTTGTCAAGGTTGCTCAGAAGGCTCGCGTGAAGCACCAGTTGATCGACCTCATACGGGTCATTGTCCTTCTTGATGATCTCGATCTGCCATTCGTCGATCTCCGGCTGGTTGTCGAGAAGCCGCTCCAGGCCGTTCAGATTCACCAGCGAATCCTTCACCTTCGACAGTTGAAAACTTTTTATGTTGGACGCGCGAATGATATCGCTCGAGATCCGGGGGGCGGTCCTGCCGCAATGCGGACAGGGGTTATACGTGATGCCGCCTTTTACGAGATCCCCTGTCCGGTAGCGCAAAACACAGCTTCCCCGCGCGTCGATGTTCGAGTAGACGATCTCACCGTCTTCTCCTTCTCCTTTAACCTCGCCGGTATCCGGGTCGATGATCTCGAAGACTTCCTTGTCGGGATACGTATGATAGCCGCTCGAGACGTCGATCTCCGTCGGGCACTCGCCCCAGGCGCAGCGTGACTCCGTAAACCCGTAGGTGCTGAAGACCCGTATATCACGCGCGCCCATCTCGCTCAGCATCGAGACAAGCTTCTGCTTGAACCCCCGCGGAACGCGGCCGGCGCCGAGGATCACCCGGTTGAGGAAATTGAACGAGACGCCCTGTTCCTTCGCCGTTTTGATGACATGGTAGACATAACTCGGAACACCGATCAAAAATTTCGGCTTCACCTGGATGATGGATCGTATGTTCCCTTCGGTACCGAGGGTCTTGCCGCCGCCGGTGCTCAGGATAAAGACATTGGCGGCGATACCGCCGAAGACCGTCGCCCAGAACGCCAGGTGCGGGGCATACGGAAAGACGCTGACCGCTATTTCGTCGCTTTTGATATCGAAGACATCAAAGAGCCGCCTGCCGTAGATCTTAAGGTTCTCAAGGTCATAGTCGGTGTAGAGGAACGAAAGCGGCCGGTTCGTCGTTCCGGCGGTCGCGGTAAGAAATATCGGCTTATATTCTTTCGCGAGGTGGGCCGTAAGACGCTTTTTCCCCCGGATCGCGCTTTCGGATATGAACTTCAGGAGTTCCCCTTTGGGGAGATATTTCTTTATCAGCTCTTCCTTCGGGCGGAGGAGGAAATCGAGCGTTCTCTTCTGGGGGTCCTCCTGGCCGGGCTCCAGCAATGTTTTTTTCGAAGTGAACGGTATCTTCGCGAGGTCCTCGACGGTCCGTATATCCTCAGGGCGGATCCTGTTCCTGTCGAACAGCCGGCGGTAATAATGGCTGAATGGATAGAGGTGGCTTCTGATAAAGTGGCGGAGCTTCCGGTCCTGCCGCGCCTTCAGTTCCTTCCAGGGATGTGAAAGTGTGGTATCTCGTTCCGTCACGATATCGGCCTATCGGCTTCTCCGTAAAAGCCTTTTTCTTCTCTTTGCCAGGACCATTCTACTCTTCAGCTTTTCATATTTCGTCTTCAGAACAAGCCCCGGCACTTCCGTCGGCTTCCCGGATTCGTCCAGAGCCACCATCGTGAGGTACGCGCTTCCGACATGAAGGGTTTTGCCGAGCTTTAACTTTTCGGTCTCGATATCCGCTTCCACATCCATTGAGCTTCTGCCGACATAGCAGAGCCGGGCGGTTATGGTGAGGATATCGCCGATATTGACCGAATGGCTGAAGACGATATGGTCCATCGACGCCATCACGACGTTCTTCCTGGCGTGTTTCGTCGCGACGACAAACGCGGCCTCGTCAACGAGCCGCAGTATCGTTCCGCCGTGGACGCTGCCGTAGTGGTTCGCGTTGATCGGCATCATCACTCCAGAAAGTACTGTCTTTGATTCGGATACGCTTTTACGTTTCATTTCAATATTATAAGGTGATCAGCCCTTTAGTAATGAATATACATTATAAAAAAGTAAATAACCAGACCGCGCGCGCGAAATAACCGCCTGATCAGTCTACAAACGGGTTGTCATTCTCCGCGCGTAAAAGCTTATGCTCGTCGCCGGTCACCCTGAAGATAAACCGGGAGTTCCCCTCCGCCTTCGCGAAAGCGCCTGAGGCGAGGGTCTCTTTTTTAAACCAGTGAAGCGAAACAGATTGCTTCGTCGCTATCGCTTCTCGCAATGACGGATAAAATACTTCTGTCTTGTAGCTAATAAAGCGCGTCATTTACTCATGCATATAGTAAAAAACAGTCGTCCACCCTTCATCGGGAATACCGACATTCGATGTCTGCCGGCGCGGCTGAAGGCTGGTAAGCCCGAGGCTCCGCATCTGCGCCGGCGTTAAGCTCACGGTAACGTCATACAGCTGATCGACTTCAAGCTGCGCGTCATACGGTGTCATCCCCCCGGCTATCTCCTGTCCATGCCGGCTGATCACAATGGAGGCGCCGGGAAAACTCTGATCATACTCCGGGTCATCGCCGTAGCGGGTCTCCACCCTGAGGTTTGCCCTCCGGAGGGCCTGGGTAATGTTTATCGCGCTTGAAAACTGATTATTTTCTTCATTCGTTTCTTGTATGCGGCCATCGGGATCCACCGTAACGCGCAGAACGTACCTACCGACATCATTGAACGTATACGTGTCGATCTCGAAGCTTCCCCGCGCGCGCTTCTTGATGCTGATATCCCGTTCTTCGATGATAGTTCCGTCGACATCGACCTTTACCGTGACCTTCTCAAGCGGCAGATCGCTATCGTTTTTAACCCTCGCCCTTATGGTACCGGCCCGGCCGGCTTCCGCCTTGTCCGCCGGGTGATCCGTATCCGGGAGTATGAATCCGGCCCCTTCGATAACCAGGTCGACCGGCGGCGGCGCTACGTTCACGACGGTTTCCGCGGTCAGTTGGATACTGTTAGCTTCCGGAGAAATAGAACCGACCGATACCGCATGCGCGTCAACAGCCGGAGCGCCCCCGGCGAGGGGCTGTTTCGCTTCGCCGGCCGGGATATTTGTTGAGGCCTTTTCCTTCTCAGGCTGTTTCTTCACAGTATTTTCGCTCGTATCGCCTTTGCTTTCATTTTTCTGAGCGAACGCAGAAAGAGCGGCGCCATAAAACAGGACCAGAAGAGCCAAAACCGACATCAGAAGAGTATCCGTTTTCTTCTTTATAAACAGTATCTTCGTCATAGTTTTTTAATTTTTTTATAAACTTTCCGGTATTGAAACGTATAGAAACAACGAATCTTATTCTTCTGGAAAAAGGATCACTCGGAAGGTGCCTATATATAAATATAATGTTTTAATCCTGATTGTCAAACCATTTTCTCGATATTTAGCGCGATATTTTATCGAGATTGCTTCTCTTCATCTCCCCTCACCCCTGCCTGTCTGCCGGCAGGCAGGCCGGCAGGCAGGCTAGCCCTCTCCCCGAAGAGAGGGGATTCTACAAATATCATGGTTGATAATATTTAGGCGCCCTCTTTCCTAATGTGATAGTATATGCTATCCTTTATAAAAGATAAAGGGTGTCCTCAGAAAGAAGACGTATGTCAAAGAAAAAGATAGACATAGCGAATATATCCGAAGAAGAGCTTCTCAGCGTGAGGATCTGCGACCTTCCGCTTGACATAGATGATTCGCCGCTGAAAGACTCCGTCGAAAAACTTTACAATGACCTTGCCGCGAAGGGCACGCATTTCAAACCGAGGTGCTACCTGGCCGACGAGTGGCTCACGCCCGACGGCGAGCCGGTGATCGGGATCCCCTTCTTTCTGGCGCATCCCGCTCTGATCAGGCTCGAGAAGAAGATAATGCTCGAGGCTGAAGGAGAAACGAAAGAGTGGTGCATGAAACTGCTCAGGCATGAAACAGGCCACGCGATCAATTACGCGTATAAATTATACAAAAAGAAGAAGTGGCAAAAGGTCTTCGGGCCCATCTCCCGTGAATACGGCGATACCTACAAGTTCCGGCCGTACAGCAGGAATTATGTGCGCCACCTTGAGGATTATTACGCCCAGTACCACCCTGATGAGGATTTTGCCGAGACCTTCGCCGTCTGGCTCACGCCGGGCTCGGACTGGACAAACCGGTATAAGAACTGGAAGGCGCTCGGGAAACTTGAATACGTTGATTCATTAATGGAGGAGATCAAAGAAAAACCTCCCGCGCAGAAAAAAGGAAAGCTCTACTGGCAGGCTTCCCGCCTCAGGACAACGTTGCGGAATCACTACAAAAAGAAAAAGAGTTTTCACGCTGAAGTCTTCCCCGATTTTCACGACACGAACCTGAAAAAGATATTCGCGGAAAAGAGCGCCTCGGACGCGCGCGCCGGTTCGGCGTATACCCTGATAACAACGTACAGAAAGAATATCATGATGAGCGTCTCCGCGTGGACCGGAGAAAAGAAGTACGTTATCGACGATCTGCTCACAACGCTGACGAAGCGGTCAAAAGAGCTCGATCTCGCCGTTGCCGAGGCGGAGCCGCTGGCGATCCTCAAAATTTCCGTTTATCTTACTACGCTGGTCATGAACTACCTGCACACCGGAAGCCTGCGAGCGGCAAAATGAAGAATACGAAGAAGGTTCTACTTCTGTTCGACAGCCCTTTCGTTGCCCCGCGTGAGTACGATTTCGCCGAAGAGTTTAAGACCGCGGATTGGGTAACGGAGAAGAACGTCTATCGGGCCCTTCTCGCCAACGGCTATGAAGCGCTGTGCCTGGGCGTCCATGACAACATCGCGATCGTCCTCGACGAGATCAAAGAGAACAGGCCGGACGTCGTATTTAACCTCACCGAGGTTTTTAATGAAAAATCGAATTTTGACAAGAATATCGCCTGGCTGGTCGAGGTGTTGGGCGTCCCCTACACGGGCGCATCGCCGTCCATCCTCGGTATCTGCAACAACAAGGCGCTGACAAAGAAGATACTGGCCTACCACAGGATCAAGGTCCCAAAGTTCCACACGTTCTATAAAGGACGCAGAGTTTACCGGCCGAAACGGTTGAATACCCCGCTGATCGTAAAACCGCTGGGCGAAGAGGCGTCGCGCGGCATATCCCAGGCCTCGATCGTCGACAGCGACGACGCGCTTGTCGAGCGGGTGCGGTTTATCCACGAAAAGATGGACCGGGACGCTATTGTCGAAGAATATATTAACGGACGGGAGTTGTATATCGGCGTCATCGGAAACAAAAGAACGCGTGTCTTCCCGCCGATCGAGATGAAATTCGGCAGCGGCCTGGAGGACGAAGCGCGGATCGCGACCTACAAGGCAAAGTGGGATAACGATTACCGGAAAAAATGGGGCATCAAGAACATACTGGTCAATAAACTGCCCGAAGGAATGAACGAAAAAATAGCGTCGATCTGCAGGCGCGCCTACCGCGTCCTGAATATCCGTTCATACGTTCGGTTCGATATACGGTTTACCGCGACGGGGGATGTTTATATAATAGAAGTGAACGCGAATCCGAACCTGGCGAAATACGAAGACTTCAGCCTCTGCGCGGAAAAGAACGGCCTGCCCTACAATAAGCTCATCAAGTCGATCATCTCCCTCGCCTTCCAGCGATAGCTCCGGGATCATCCGACGACGCGTTTACGGCGGAATTATTTTGCCGCCGGCGTTTACGTTTCCGGAGCCGCTGTAATAGTTCAGCTTCAGAAGTAATTTCATCAATCCCCTCAAAGGGGGTATCGGGGCCTTATGCCGTATGGCGCGCTTCCTAAGGCTGAACTATTACTCGTCGAGACGTTTCGTCTCTTCTCAGGATGAATCCGTTGAAAAAGCTATTTTTCAGCGGATTCAGCTTGTTTTTTCATCTTCGTGATCTTAGCTCCCTCAAGGGTGAGGTTATACATCAACCCTTTCTGGTCGAGCACAAAAGCGACGATCGGCTCATTCGCGCTCGCCGTATCGATCGATCCATCGGCTCCGATCGCGATGACCGCGACAGACGCGTCAGCTCCTATTTTCCAGCCGGTGCTGTTCTGAAATTTATCGAGCGCGGACTTCTTCATGAACGCGAGAATGATCGTCTTCTTCTGCGCCCCGAGCTGAAATCCTATTGACGCGGCGGCGGTACTGTAATAATCGACCGTCTTCCCTTTAATCCTCAGCGCTCCTTCGCCATACTCACCGCCGATGCCGAATCCCGCTTTAAAAACTTTCGGGAAAACCAGGACCCCTTCGGCCTTCTTCAGTAGATCACCTGCTCCTTTTGTCTCCTTAAACTGCTCAAGCGAAGCGTCAACTTGGGCGTCAATCGCTGTGCCGGACCAGGCCGCCGCTTTACCGGCCGAGCCGACTACAACAAGGCCGACGGCCAGCGCAACAATTAAAAACATTTGTATCCGCATCGCAAACCTCCCCCGTTTACTTGATAAAATCTGTCTTCAAGTCCTTGAGCGCTCCCTGCGCTCCGCAACCTGTCAATAACAATCCCGTAGTTACAACGATCAAAGGTATTCCGATGATCTCCTTCTTGATGAATTTCACCCCCTCCCATTCGTAATAGTTCAGCTTCAGAAGTAATTTCATCAATCCCCTCCCCCCAAAGGGGGTATCGGGGCCTTTTCGGCTCACCGTAAAAGATTACGGCAAGAATTCCTCCTTGAATTTCATACACTTTACTCGTCGGTTTACGGAAAATGATTGTTTTTATACACTTAAATCCGACTCGTAAAGTGTGAAA
>JBDRSA010000147.1:0-11076 GCA_043825275.1 Candidatus Omnitrophota bacterium | reverse complement strand
CTCCGGATTTTTCGTATGCCGTCATGTCGTTTTCGTTAAGAAAATAGAACTTCGCCGAACCGCTCCCCAGTTCCTTAGTGCTGTAATAATGATCGATCCCTTCGGCGAGCCCTTTCTTCTGCCGGTAGTCAAGCCTGATATCGCCGCGGTTATCGTCTCCGAAAAAATACCGCCACGCGGTCAGGCCGTAATATCCCCAGTCCTTATCCCGACCGGCCATAACGCTCATCTGCGGCCGTTTCGAGTCCAATTTATGGACGTACAACGGCAGGTAGAATATCGGCATATCACCGACAAAAAGCGTCATATTTTTCGCGGTGATCTTGTCGTCGAGAAAGATCTTCACTTCGCGCGCCTGGAAACGATAATGGGGTTTCTTAAGGTCGCAGGTCGAAATAGATCCTTTCCGGAGCTCGATCTCTTTATCCGAAAGCTTCTCGACCTCCTTCGATCTTCCGTGCCAGGGCGCGGCGCTGATCGTTCCGTTGATCCAGGTCCCCCGTTTCGTTTCGAAGTTGTAGTTGATCTTGTCTCCGGTAAGAAGCGCTCCCTGCTGGGTGATCCTGACGTTTCCCTGAGCGACTGCCTCGCGTGTATCCAGATAGACGATAACTTCGTTACAGGTGAGCTTAACGTCTTTGTATGTTATAACGACATTTTCGCTCGCGATGACCTTCTTCTTTTCGTGAAGGAACTCGACCTTATCGCCCGTCACGGTGATCGGCTCGGCGGCGTCGGACATCTTCGCGAGCGGCCCCTTATCCTGAGCGAATGCGGGAATGGGCCGGACGCTCAAGATACCCAGCGACACCACCGCGAGAGCCACGATAATGTTCGTAAATAATTTAGGCCTCAATAGTTTCTCCAATGTTCGGACAGGCGCCTTTACGCCGGATACGCCGCAACGCGGTTCCTGCCGTTCCGTTTTGCCGTATAGAGCGCGATATCGGCTTTTTCGATCAGGTCGTTGACCTGCGCGGCGTCGCCGGGAAATGCCGAAACACCGATACTGATCGTCAGCCGTAAGCTTTCGTCATAAGCTCTGAACGGCTTTTTCTGTATAGCCTCGCGTAATCGGCCCGCGACACGGATCGCCTTCTCTTTTGTCGTTTCCGGCAGAAGGACCGAGAATTCTTCGCCGCCGTATCGCGACACGAAGTCGATCTCGCGCACCTCAGATTTGATCGTCTGAGCGATCTCTTTTAAAACTACATCGCCGACAAGATGGCCGTACGCGTCATTGCATCGTTTAAAATGGTCGATATCCGCCATAAGAAAAGAGAATTGCAGGTTCTGTTCGTTCGACCGCTTGATCTCCTCCTCGATGCGCTCGATAAAATACCTTCGCGAATAAACATGCGTCAATCCGTCGGTTATGGCGAGATTCTCAACGGTCTCATAGAGAAGCACTTTTTTTAATTCGAGCGCGAACTGCGCCGAGAGTATCATGAAATCGTCAAGTTCCTCCCGCGCCAGATTCTCGACGGTCAGGATCGCGACCGATCGTTTCTCGCTCTTCAGCGGGACCGCCGCGAATGTATTCACATCGAGCCCCAGGCAGAGCAGTTCAAAAAGAGACGGGCACTCGATCCGGTCAATAAAAATATCTCCGCCACGCGCCTCCACCAGGCGGTCCAGTTCCTCGTAGTTAAGGCTCGGGCGGTCTTTGCTTTTCCCGGCTAAGGGTAGGTCCGTTTCCGCTCCCCGCACTTCAAATGTATCCCCGTATTCTTTGCCGTCGGCATTTTTTTTTATCAGGATCAATTCGCTCCGCAGAAAAACAAATTTCTCCCTCATAAAAGACCCGAACTCCGAAAATATTTCATCGAATTTCAGGATACAGGAAAGCCGTTTTGTGAATTCATAGAGGTTAACGATGAAGGCCTCTTTCCGCTTCGCCTTTTCATCGACAACGGTCAGCCGTTCGCGCTCGGCCAGATAGCGCCGTTCGGTATCGAGCAGGTTTCTCTCCTCATCGGCAAGCCGTACGCGTTCGGCCCGAATATCGCTGTCGGGTTTCCCGATACCGTAAAGAATAGCGCACGAGGCGGCCGACGCCGCGACAATTCCCGCGTAAGGGTGCTTCAGCGCGAAGACCGCCAGCGGCACGCAAAAAACCCACAGAACAACAAAGACGACGCGTCCGTAAACAGCGCCTAAAAAATATCTGAACACCGCCAAAAGAAAGACCGCCAGGCTATAGACCTCGATCATCCGCATACCCGATTTCTGCCTTTCTGCTTTGCTTCGTAGAGCCGGTCGTCAGCGGCCTTTATCAGATCCTCGTCTACCAGGGCGTCTTTCGGATACGTCGATATGCCGATAGATATCGTCAGGTTGATCTTCTGCCTTCTTAAAACAACAGACTCGTCTTCGATCTTCTTTCTGATCGACTCAGCCTCTTTCCGGGCCGCTTTCTTGTCCTTCCCCGGCAGAATGATCGCGAATTCCTCTCCGCCGTAACGGGCAACCATATCGCTCCCGCTGACCGCGCCCTGAAGTATCGCGGCAAAATGCTTCAGGACAATATCGCCGCTAATATGGCCGTACCGATCATTGTACCGCTTAAAATGGTCGATATCGGCGATCAAGAGCGAGAATGTCGACCCCGCCCTTGCCGAGCGTTTCACTTCGTGAGATAAGCGCTCCCGGAAATACCGATGGACCGCGAGACCGGTCAGCCCGTCGCGTATCGCAAGCTCTTCGGTCCTGCTGTAGAGATTACAATTCTCAACCGCTACGGAGGCGAGATCGGCGATAATGTCCAAGAGCCGCAGGTCATCCTGGCTATACGGCGAACGTCGCGTATCGTGCCTGAGCATGCCGATCAACCGGTGCCGGCTTACCAGCGGAGAACTGATCAGGGATTTAAATTCTTCCTGTCTTTTCTCCTGGTCACTGACGCTGAAACGAAAATCCCTTCCGATATCCTCGACCAGCAGTGATCTGCGGCTTTTGAGAACATGGCGGTCAATGACGCTCCCTTTTTTGGACTTAACACGCTGAAGATCGCCGGTCACGCGCGACGCGGAAAGCGAAAGCTCCTGCTTTTCCTCGTCAATAAGATAAAGAAGACACCGCTCCGACCTTCCGATAACGTTCAGCGACCGCTCGGTAACGATCTCGAGAATTTTATCCAGCGAGAGCGTCGTACTTAATTCCTCGGCAATTTGTTTGAGAATAGCGTACCTCTTGAATTTTTTCTCGAGAGCGCCGGTCTCGAGCGTCTTGTCGCTGATATCTTTTGTCGTAAGATTGATCTGCTCCTGGAGCCGCTCAATTTTGAGAGAGTACGCCTGCTCTATCGACGCGCGGCGCGACGCAAGCACATACCCGATACACGATGAAACCGCATAGCTCGCCGCGAGCAGAATGATCCCGCCGCTTTCCAGCTTCACATGGGAAGGCAGCAGGATGAACGCCGCTAAAAGCGCGATCGGAAGCCCCCCGGCCAGTCCGTACGCGTACCATCCGAAAAGGATCGCCGCGTTCAGGCCCAGCAAAAGCGCCACAACGACATCGTAATAAAGAGAGTTACCCGGTTCAATCTTTGGAAGGAAAAAAGCGGTCAGATAGACTGAGAGAAAAAATATCAGTATGGAAGCTGCTCCGAGGGCAAGTTTGTCTCTGGAAGGGCTCATGCCAATATTATTTCGAGACGGTTATATGATCGTTTCCTCAGTGGTCTTATCAAAAAAATGCACCTTGCTCATGTCAAAAACAAGATCGATATCCTGATTCACTTCCGGCATATCGTGCCCGCCGACCTTCGCGACCATCGTGTTCGTACCCGTTTTGAGATGCAGAAAGACCTCCGCGCCCATCGGTTCGACGACTTCACAGATGGCGCGTACCGTATTCTCGGGCGGAGCGTCGGATACAAAGAGCTTGTCAAATATATCCTCCGGCCTGATCCCGAAGCTGATCTCCTTGCCGGTATACGGCGTAAGCTTGGAGATCATTTCGTCGATAACCTTAACGTAGAACGATCCCTCAGTAAAAAAAAGCTTGCCGTTCTTCTTGACAAGTGATCCGTCAATAAAATTCATGGTGGGCGAGCCGATAAATCCGGCTACGAATTTATTTTTCGGATTGTCGTACAGCTGGGTCGGCGCGTCAACCTGATGTATATTGCCGTCTTTCATTACGACGATACGATTGCCCATCGTCATCGCCTCGACCTGGTCATGGGTAACGTATATCATCGTTGTCTGGAGCCTGAGATGAAGTTTCTTGATCTCGGTCCTCATCTGGACCCTCATCTTGGCGTCGAGATTGCTCAGTGGCTCGTCAAAGAGGAACGCGAGCGGTTTTCTGACGATCGCCCTGCCGACCGCGACCCGCTGTCGCTGACCCCCTGAAAGTTCCCGCGGTTTTCTGTTCAGGAGCTTCGCTATGCTGAGGATATCCGCCGCGTCTTTTACACGCGTATGGATCTCACTCTTGGGATATTTTCTCAGTTTCAGGCCGAAGGCCATATTATCGTAGACGGTCATATGCGGATAGAGCGCGTAGTTCTGAAAGACCATGGCGATATTCCGGTCTTTCGGAGGTACTTCGTTGACACGGTCCTTACCGATAAAAACATCCCCGGAGCTCGGCTCTTCGAGGCCCGCTACGATCCTCAGCGTCGTGGACTTCCCGCACCC
This sequence comes from Candidatus Omnitrophota bacterium, assembly GCA_043825275.1. Lineage (GTDB taxonomy): Bacteria > Omnitrophota > Gorgyraeia > 2-01-FULL-45-10 > JBDRSA01 > JBDRSA01. The sequence goes on along the minus strand of JBDRSA010000147.1, from coordinate 6,427 downwards.
GGAAGGCCCGACCAGAACGACAAACTCTTTGTTTTCAATACCGAGATTGATGTCCCGGATCGCCCACACATCTCCGGGAAAAGCTTTCGAAACGTTCTTGAGGCTTACTTGTGCCATTTTTACCCGCGATATAATATAATATTTACGTTATTGTACCATACGAAGGAAGAATATCAAATAAAAAGTGAAGATTTACGGATTTTCAGACCCGGCCGCCGGTGACCGTTGGGTGGATCAGAAATAGCTCATGAGCTTCGTAAGAGTCTCTTTCAGGACTTTCCGATGGATCACCATATCGATAAGACCGTGTTCAACGAGAAATTCGGATCTCTGAAATCCTTCGGGAAGCTTCTGCCTGATCGTCTGCTCAATAACGCGCGGCCCCGTAAACCCGATAAGCGCTTTGGGTTCAGCTATAATAAAATCTCCGAGCGACGCGAAACTCGCCATAACACCGGCCATGGTAGGGTTCGTCAGAATAGAGATATAAAAGCACCCGGCTTTATGGTGCCGGGAAAGCGCGCATGAAGTCTTCGCCATCTGCATGAGGCTGAACATTCCTTCATACATTCTGGCGCCTCCGCCCGATCCGGACACAATAATAAGCGGATCTTTCGTTTCTGTCGATCGCTCGATCAGCCTGGTAATTTTCTCACCGACGACCGACCCCATCGACCCCATTATAAACCGGGAATCCGTAACTCCGAAATGGACTTTCCTGCCGTTAACGGTTCCTTCGCCGGTTATCGCCGCCGACTTAAGCTTTGTCGCCTTTTGATCCTTCTTCAGTTTCTCTTTATAGGATTTCGGCCCTTCAAAGAGAAGCGGGTCAAGCGACTCGACCGTACTATCGGCCTCCTTAAAACTTCCTACGTCTACCATCATCGCGATGCGGTCCCAGGCTGAGAGCGTAAAATGATAGCCGCATTTTGTGCAGACCATATAATTCTCTTCAAGCTTTTTATTGTAGATCAACGTGCCGCACTCGGGGCACTTCGTCCACAATCCGCCCGTGATATCTTTTTTCTTAGCAACCGTAACAACGGTATACTTGGGCTTTCTGGGAAATAGAGGCATGGTAATGGGCCTTTTGTACGTCTATTTAGAGTATCTGGTATCTGGTATCTTGTATCTGGCGTACCGAATTTTAGTGCGCGAATCTTGTATTCTCACTATAGTCAATTTCTTTTCACTAGATACTAGATACGAGATACTAGATACAAAATCCGAAACTTATCTGCTCGTTAAATTCCTAAAAGTTCTTTCACCTTATCCACCGCCGAAGCGGCATCGCCGGCGTATCCATCCGCGCCGATCGTATCGGAGAACTCCTGTGTTATCGGAGCGCCTCCGATGATAACCTTCACGCTCTCCCGCTGGGACCGAGAGCTCAGATACTTGATCGTGTCGCCAATAGCGCTCATCGAGGTCGTGATCAGACATGATAGGGCGACAATATCGGCTTTTTGCCGATCGACCGCTTCTGAGAACTTCTGAGGAGCGACATCGATCCCGAGATCTTCAACCTCAAATCCCGCGCCCTTGAGCATCATTCCCACAATATTCTTCCCGATATCATGGAGATCCCCCTTGACCGTTCCGACAACAACTTTTCCGGCCGGCTTGATGTCGCTTGTGGCGATATACGGTTCGAGGATCTTCATCCCGGCCTGCATCGCCTTCGCCGAGATAAGCACCTCGGGAATAAATATTTCGTTGTTCTTGAACCTTTCGCCGATCTCACCCATCGCGAAGATAAGCCCGTCATCGAGAATGGCCTTGATCGGCGCCCCTTCGCCGATAGCCCGCTCGACAAGTTTGGGCACCTCTCCGATACTGCCGGCTTTTATCGCTTTGTGTAATAGTGTGAAGTCAGTCATGAATTAGCTCCTACAAGATGCCAGTCGCATAAAGTCACAAGACACAAGTCACATGTCACAAGTGGCTCGTAACAAGGGATTTTTTTCTTAGACTTGTGACTTGCAACTTGTGCCTTGTGACTGACCAAAGACTTGTGACAACCTGTGACTTGTAACATGTGACTTGTGACTCTTTAAGTTTTTTTAATCCACCTATTATACCACATCTCAAAAATAAATAGCGACCAAATCTGTCGGCCGTGATCCCGTTTTCCCGATAAATGCTCTCGTATGATCGCGTCGATGTACCCGTAATTCAGCAGTCCTTCGGCGTCTATCTTCTCTTTTTTGAACGTACCCAGAAGGGTCTCTTTGAGCTCATTCCTGAACCACTCCCCCACCGGAACCGCGAATCCGTGTTTCTCTTTCCGGATAACCTGATCCGGAAGGGACCCTTCGAAAGCCTTCCTCAGGATGAACTTTCCGGATCTTCCCTTCAGCTTCAGATCATGCGGAATTGTGGCCGCGAAACCCGAAAATTCCGCGTCAAGAAAGGGCGAGCGCACCTCAAGCCCGTTTGCCATGCTCGCCCTGTCAACTTTGGTAAGGATGTCATCGGCCATATACGTTTTAATATACAGATAGCTGATCCGGTCGAGCGTATCAAGGCCGCGGGCTTTCTCGGCATGAAAGATCGATCGTTCGTATACATCTTCCGGTCTTAGCGATATCGAGCCCGCGACCGGCGCGAACAGCTCCTCGAGTTCAGCCGGCGAAAAGTTTCCGATCCAGCACTGGTGCCTGAGCGCGCCGCTATATTGCAGCCCTCTCAAAAATCGCCGCAGTCTGAACCACGCGCTCATGCTGTCGGAACCCCCTGAAAAGAATTCCGTCGACCGGGCCAGAGCCCTCCGCGCGAACCACGGGAATCTGTCGATAGGGCCGGCGAGCGCGTGAGCCGCGAACGACGGATATCCCATGAAGAATTCATCGCCGCCGTCCCCGCCGAGAGCGACCTTTACGAACTCTCTGGTAAACCGGGAAACGAGATACGTCGGAATGATCGATGAATCGGCGAACGGTTCGTCAAGGACATCGAGTATGTCGGGAAGCACCTCCAGCATCTGTCCCGGATCAAGGATCTTCTGCCGATGGTCCGTCGAATAGAGATCGGCCACCGACCGCGCCGAGGGCGATTCATCGTACCGTGTCTCGTTGAACCCGATCGAAAACGTCCTGATCCGGCGGCTCTCGAGATAGCCGGACATCATCGCCACAACGGAGCTCGAATCGATCCCCCCGGACAAAAAGACGCCCAGCGGCACATCGCTGACGAGCCGCTTTCTGGTCGCCTCCCGGAAGAGCCGTCTCAACCGTTCCGTACATCCGGCAACGTCGCTGGTCCAGGAATCCCGGATGTCAAAACGGACGTCCCAATATTGTCTGATCCTGACCGTAGAACGTTCAACGATACAAAAGTGGCCGGCCTCCAGCCTTTTGATATTTTTATAGATAGTATCCGGCGACGGGACATAGTCATACGCGAAATATCTCGCTGCCGCCTGAAGATCAACACAGCGGCGGGCGGACGGATGCTCAAGGATCGCCTTCGGCTCGGAACCGAAAATAAACTGGTTGTCGAATACGCCGTAGTAAAAAGGCTTCTTCCCGAATCTGTCCCGCGCGCAGAAGAGCCGGCGGCTCGCCTGGTCCCATATCGCGAAACTGAACATCCCGTCGAGCTTTTCAAGGCAGTCGTCTCCGTACTCTTCATAGGCGTGAAGGATGACCTCGGTATCGGAGCGCGTACGGAAATGGTGTCCTTTGGACTTCAGCTCATGCTCGAGATCCTTATAATTGTAGATCTCGCCGTTCTGGACGATCGTGAGCGATCCGCTCTCGTTCGCGATCGGCTGATGGCCGCTGTCCAGATCAATGATGCTCAGCCGCCGGTGCCCGAGCGCGGCGGGACCGCGCGCGAAGAGGCCCGCATCGTCGGGCCCTCGATGAATAAGCGTCTTGGTCATCGATCTGACGATATCCTCTGAGGCCCTGCGCGACGCGTCAAAATTGACGTAACCGCAGATCCCGCACACTTGTAAGTCTCCAGCGCACCAGTCACCAGTTCCCCAGCGCTCCAGTCACCAGTTTGTCTGGTGTTCTGGCGACTGGAGACTGGTGCTCTTATTTCTGTGGACTAAAGCGTCCGCATCACGAGCCCGGTCAAAAGTTTTGGATAAAAATACGTAGATTTATGCGGCATCAACTCGCCGCTCTGCGCGATAGCTTTCACCCGGGATATTTTGGTCGGGTTCAGAAAAAACGCGGCCCGGCATAATCTCCGGTCGACGGCGTTGACCGCCTCAAGCGCGTCGCGCGTATAGCGGATGTTCTCTTCGGTATCGTCGACCTTCAGCGTCTGCCGCAGAATAAGATGGTGAAGGATCGAAACATCAAGCTGTTTCCATTGCCTGGACGCGCCTCGAACACGCATCGACGCGAGGGAGCGTTCGCTCTTCAGGATAAGAAGCGAGTACTCTTTGTCCATATAAAGCCCGAAGGCGTGATGGGCGCCTTTTTTCAGCTTCTCGAGCGTGGCAAAAAGGGCGTTTCTGTTCTTGAATTTTTTTACGGAAAAATGCCTGGCGAGCAATATCTCGGCGCGCCTTGGTCCGAGACCGCCCATGTTCCGCGCCATCCGGTGTGTCGGGAGGATCGTCAACTCCTTCGCGTCCATGCCGGAGAAGTACATCATAACATACTCAGTCCCCGCGCCTCCTCCGGAAGACGCTATCGAATCCCGGTAGGCGAGCGCGACCGAGTACCGGTGATGCCCGTCGGCGATAAAGACTTTCTTTGTTCGCATGGATCTCCGTATCGACGCGATCAACGCGGTGTCCCGGATATTCCAGAGGCGGTGCCGAATGCCGCCGATCGTAGCGTCGGCGTAGGGAGCGTTCCGCGTTATATGCCGGATCAGCGTTCGATGAATGACCCTTCCGTCATCCTGATAGAGCGAAAAGATCGGGCTCAGGTTGGCTTTGACGGTCTTCGTGAGGCGGAAACGGTCCTTTTTGGGGCCGGAGAAGACCTGCTCATGCGGAAGAACTTTTTTCCCCGAAAAATCCTCAAGCTTCATCAGGGCGATAAAACCTATTCTCGATCTTCTGGCGCCGTTGGCCGTATAATCCTGGCCGTAAACGTAGATGGACTCCTTGTCGTCCCGAACGAGTATCCCCTTATTGATCCAGTCGTTCATGAAGGCCCGCGCCCGGGTATACGGACTGTTTTTCGCGGAATCGGCCTTTCTCTTTTTGCCGAGGATGAGCCTGACAACATTATTCGGATGGGACCTGTAGAGATCGCGCTGCATCTTCGTCGATATGACATCATACGGCGGCGCCACCACGCTGCTGATCGTTCCGACCTTCTTTAAATTGTACAGCGTGCCCCGGAACGCTTTTATCTCCGCCATAAAACTCCTTTTAGAACTATGCCGATACAGACTCCCGAGGCGTCGACGAGCCAGTCGCCGAGCTCAGTATGCCTGCCGGGAACGACCCCCTGATAGAGTTCATCCAGAAGCGCGAACAGAAATCCGGCTCCGGAGAGCACACAGAATACCGCAAGGCCTTCGCGTTTGCTGAACCGCCTGAACGACCGGATGAGTAAAAATCCCAGCACGCCGTACTCGACGAAATGCGCCAGTCTGCTCACAAAAAAAGGTACCGGCAAAAGCCGGCCTTGCGGAAGTGACGAGCCGAATATGATAAGCGCGGCCCAGGCGCACAGCGGGAGATGGTACTTTACAAAATCGCCGCGAACGCCGGGTATCACTTGAACAAACGCTTCATCTTGTTCATAAAAGTTTTCGATAGGGGGCCGGGATACTCGCCCGAAAGCCGCGCGAACTCCCGGAGAAGGTTTTCCTGGTCGGGCGATATTTTCGTGGGAACCTCGACTTTGACCCGCACCAGCTCATCGCCGCGGCCGTAATCATGCAGCGACGCGATCCCTTTTCCTTTGAGCCGGAAAACCCTGCCGCTCTGCGTTCCGGCGGGGATCTTCATCTTCGCCGTATTCTCAAGCGTCGGAACTTCCACCTCGCCGCCCAGGACCGCCGTCGTAAAGCTGATCGGCACTTCGCAGTATACATCGTTAGTATGACGCTCGAATATCTCATGCGCCTTTACGAGAATATCAACATACAGATCGCCGCGCGGCGCCCCCTGCGAGCCGGCCTCTCCTTCGTCGCGAACGCGCAGGCGTGTGCCGTTGTCAACGCCTTGAGGGATCTTGACGGATATCTTTCTCGTCACTTTCGCGAGCCCCTCTCCCCGGCAGTCCGTACAGGGGGACTGCGGGAATGACCCTTTCCCCTGGCACACCGAACATGCCTGCGTCATACTGAAGAATCCGGCCTGCTGTACGACTTTTCCGGATCCGCCGCAGTTCGAGCATTTCTTGATCTTCGTGCCCGGCTTCGCGCCAATCCCTGAGCATGTTTCGCACGGTTCATAGCGGGGGATCGACACTTTCTTCTCTGCGCCGAACGCCACCTCTTCGAA
>JBDRSA010000146.1:0-31421 GCA_043825275.1 Candidatus Omnitrophota bacterium | reverse complement strand
ATCCCAGAACGCCTCCTTGCCCACACCATTCGACGCGATAACGCCGATCCCTGTTATTACGATCCGTTTATTCATACTCCGAATAAAGCTTTCCTTTTGCGTAAAAAGTCAGAGCCCGCCTAAAAACAAAATACCCAGCTTCAATAAGTTCTTGAGTTGGGTATTAGGTATGGGTCTTGGAATTCTCTTTTTCTTCCTGGCTGGCGATCCATTGATCGATCGTCGACTTCTTGAACCGCCAGTTGGCGCCTACCTTAAAACCGGGAAGCCTGCCTTCCTTCACGTGCTTATAGATCGTAACAGGCTTCATCTTAAGGTATTTCGCCAGCTCCTGAACCGTAAAGACGTTCTCATCGGCCATTGACGCACCTCGCTTTGTTTTATCTTCCTATTGTCTCTTCGTTTTATTTTATACCAATCGATATTCCCTTACATTAAATCGCGTCAGGGCTCACAGCATTATACCTATTCTTTTGCGGCGATACAAAGTATACCCCATAAATATGATTAGTCAAGAGCGGTTAGAAGAAAGTTGGTTAGCAAAAAAGAGGGCTTATGGGAAAATAGCTGAGGGCTAAGGAAATGCTTTTAGATCGCTATTACTACCATATGCAGTAATACAGTAACTATGTGTAACAGATAAGTTTCAGAAGTAATTTCATCAATCCCCCCCCCAAAGGGGGTATCGGGGCCTTTCCGGCTCACCGTAAAAGATTACGGCAAGAATTCCTCCTTGAATTTCATACACTTTACTCGTCGGTATACGGAAAATGATTGTTTTTATATACCTGAATCCGACTCGTAAAGTGTGAAATTCTACGTCGGACTTATTCGCCTACAAGGCCCCGATACCCCCTCTTGAGGCTCTTTCGGGACCTTATGCCGTCCGGGGCTGAACTGTTACAAATTCTTAGGGAGGATGGAAGGATTTGTGTTGACAGAGTCCGTAAATGCGATATAATGGGAATGTCTTCGGGGTGAGGTGAAATTCCTCAACCGGCGGTTAAAGCCCGCGAATCCGCCAACGAGTTAGGCGGATTGATCTGGTGAGATTCCGGTGCCGATGGTATAGTCCAGATGGTAGAAGGCGGATGATCTGAAATATATCCAAAATAACTTAACCCCGGAGCGCAGCCGGGGTTATTTTTTTAAAAAAGCAGAGGTGAAAGGATGTTTAATAGCGTACAGGAAGCTCTGGAAGACCTGAAGAACGGAAAGAAGATCATTGTTATCGATGACGAGGACCGGGAGAATGAAGGAGACCTTATAATCGCCGGTTCGCTCGTTAAACCGGATGATATCAATTTTATGGCCAAGTACGGCCGCGGCCTCGTTTGTGTCCCCATGGAGGGCTCACGGCTCGACCGGCTCAATCTGCAGCCGATGGTGTCAAGGGTCAAGGACCCGTTCAAAACGAACTGGGCGGTGTCATGCGACGCCGCGACCGGAATAACGACCGGTATATCGGCGAATGACCGGGCGCGAACGATCAATATTCTCGCCGACCTGAATTCTCATCCGGACGATCTGATACGGCCCGGCCATGTCTTTCCGCTGAGGAGCCAGGACGGCGGCGTACTGGTGCGCGCCGGCCACACTGAGGCGTGTACCGACCTGTTAAAGATAGCGGGCCTCGATCCTGTCGGCGTTATCTGCGAGATAATGAAAGACGACGGCTCGATGGCGCGCGCGTCCGATCTTCTGGAGTTTTCGAAGAAGCACGGGCTTAAAATATGCGCGATAGCGTCTATCATTGAATACCGGAGAAAACTTGAAAAGCTCATACGGCGGGTCGCCGAGGTGAAGCTTCCGACGAAGCACGGTGAGTTCAGAATGATCGCGTATGAGTCGGTCGTTGACAACTACCATCATCTGGCGCTGATAAAGGGAGATATCGGAAAGGGGCAGACGCTTGTGCGGGTCCATTCCCAGTGCATTACCGGCGATGTCTTCGGTTCGAAGCGATGCGACTGCGGCGAACAGCTTGAAGCCGCGATGGCCAGGATCGAAGAGCGCGGTTCGGGCGTGATCCTGTACATGAGACAGGAAGGCAGGGGTATCGGCATCGACAAGAAGCTGAAGGCGTATGAGCTTCAGGATCTCGGCATGGATACCGTGGAGGCGAACGAGGCGCTCGGTTACAAGGCCGATCTCAGGGATTACGGTATCGGCGCGCAGATCCTTGTAGACCTTGGGGTGCGCGAGATCCAGCTTTTAACGAACAATCCGCAGAAGATAATCGGGCTCGAAGGGTACGATATGAAGGTCGTTGAGCGCATTCCGATGGTGATCGAAGCGAATGACGTGAACAGGAGATATCTACAGACAAAAAAAGAGAAGATGGGGCATTACTTAGATGTTTAGGTTACATGCGGGAAAAGGAGCTTCCCTCGACATGTCTTTGCGAGGAGCGATAGCGACGAAGCAATCTCAGTCAGAATTAAAAAAATGACCCTCGCTTCGCTCGCAATGAGGGCGCCCCCTCGACATGTCTTTGCGAGGAGCGATAGCGACGAAGCAATCTCAGTCAGAATTATAAAAAAGACCTTCGCTTCGCTCGGCCAATGACGATTTGAAAACTAAACTCAGTATCACAACTTAAAGGAGGACACAATGGCAAAAGAAACAAAAGGGGACATGAACGCAAAAGGGAAACGCTTTGCGGTCGTTGTTTCAAGATTTAACGAGTTTATATCATCGCGGCTGCTCGACGGATGCCTCGATACGCTCGGGCTGCACGGAGCTAACGGCGATGAACAGGCGGTTGTCTGGGTGCCCGGATCGTTCGAGATACCCGCGGTAGCGGGAAAGCTCGCAGCGTCGAAGAAATACGACGGCGTGATCTGCCTCGGCGCGGTGATACGGGGGTCGACGCCGCATTTCGAATATGTCGCGAGCGAAGTCGCCAAAGGGGTAGCGAACGTGGCGTTCAGATCGGAAGTGCCGTGCGTATTCGGCGTCATAACCGCCGATACGATCGAACAGGCTATCGAGCGCGCCGGTACGAAAGACGGCAACAAAGGCAGGGACGCGGCGATGACGGCTATTGAGCTGGCGAACCTTTACCAGAAGATATAGAATGCGAAAGAGAACAAAGGCACGGGAGCATGTCCTTCAGATCCTCTACTCGATCGATGTCGGCAGGGGTGACTGCGAGGAACGCATAGAGGCGTTCTGGCGCGAGCGCGATACTGTATCGACGACGCGGGAGTTTACCGATCAAATTGTCAGGGGCGTGATAAAAGAAAAGGCCGCTATCGACGCGGCGATCTCTTTGTCCGCGACAAACTGGCAGCTTAACCGGATGGCGGCGGTCGATAGGAACATACTCAGGTCCGCGACGTACGAACTGCTCTTTATGGATGATATCCCGCCGAAAGTCTCCATCAATGAGGCGATCGAGACCGCGAAGAAATTCGGCGACAAAGATTCCGGGAAATTCGTGAACGGTGTCCTCGACAAGATCAACAAGACGTTAGCCTCTGAAAAAAAGAGCCGGAGCGCGAAAGAGCGTACGGCTTGACCGGCACGAAAAGGACGGCGCTATGAAGTACGTAGATCTCCATGTGCATACGCATTTTTCCGACGGTACATTCTCCCCGCAGGAAGTGGTCGCCTGCGCGAAGGAGAAAAATCTGTCGGCGATCGCTATCTGCGATCACGACTGCATCGACGGCGTGCGGCAGGCGATCGAGCTCGGAGAACAGATCGGACTTGAGGTCATACCGGGCATCGAGATGACCGTTGAGTGGCGGGATGAAGAAATACACGTCCTGGGGTATCTTATTGACATTGAGTATGAATGGTTCACGGAGAAACTTCGCGCGATGCAGCAATATCGGGTCGACCGGATGTATAAAATGATAGAGAAGCTTCGCGAACAGAATATTGCGATAGATCCCCGCTCGGTCTTTACGATAGCGGGACTCGGATCGGTCGGAAGGCCGCATCTGGCGCAGGCGATGCTCCTGAACGGTAAGGCTGATTCGATGAGAGAGATATTCGGGAAGTATCTCGGCGACGGAAAACCGTGCCATGTTCCGAACAGGCGTTTCGATCCGCGTGAAGCGATCGGAGCGGTCAGAAAAGCGGGCGGCGTACCGGTCCTCGCTCATCCTTATACGGTCGGAAAAGACGAGCTGATCCCGGAGCTCGCGGAATACGGCCTTCGCGGCATCGAAGTGTATCATACCGATCATCGGTCGAAAGAGCGGAAGCGGTATGAAGAGATCGCGAAAGAGAACGGGCTCATAGCGACCGGCGGATCCGACTGCCACGGATTCGGCAAGGGAAGGATATTGATGGGCGGGACAAAGGTGCCCTATGCGATACTTGAGCAGGTGAAGGAAGAAGCCCGCAAGATACGGCAGGCGAATAGCGCATGAAAACAGATACGGAATATATGGCTCGAGCTTTGAAGCTCGCGCGGCGGGCCGACGGGATGACGAGCCCGAACCCGTGCGTCGGCGCGGTAGTCGTCCGGAAGAACAGGATCGTCGGGTCCGGGTATCACCGAAAAGCCGGAACTACTCACGCGGAAAAGATCGCGCTCGATGAGGCCGGCTCAAGAGCGCGAGGCGCGACGCTGTACGTAACGCTTGAGCCGTGCGACCACTACGGAAGAACGCCGCCGTGTACAGAAATGATCATCCGGAGCGGTATACAGGAGGTTGTTATCGCCATGATTGACCCGAACCCGACCAACCGGGGCAGCGGTGTCAGGCGCCTCAAAAAGAGCGGGATCAGGGTCGACTCCGGTATTCTGCGCGACGAGGCGGAGGCGCTGAACCGCCCCTACATCAAATTTATAACCAAGAAGATCCCCTTCGTGACCTTGAAGATGGCGCAGAGCCTTGACGGGAAGATCGCGTCGAGGACAGGCGACTCCCGCTGGATAACCGGCGAGCGTTCGAGAAAGACGGCGCACGGGCTGAGGGCAAAGGCCGACGCTATCGCGGTCGGCGTTGGTACGGTCTTAAAGGACGATCCATTACTGACGGTGCGGGGTGCGCGTAAACGGAGCGAAAAGATTCCGGTGCGGGTCGTCGTCGACTCGTCCCTGAGAACGCCGCTTAATTCGCGCATCGTACGAACGTCAAAGAAATATCCCGTGGTGATCGCCGTCGGGACGGCGGCGCAAAAGAGAAAAATTGAAATGTTCGAAAAAAAGGGAGTTTCCGTGATCATCCTCCCGAAGAAAGGCGCGGGGCTCAGCCTTCGGGCGCTTCTGCGGGAGCTCGCTCAGCGCGGTGTTATGCACCTTCTTGTCGAGGGAGGCGGAGAGCTTGCGGCAAGTTTTATCGCTGAGCGGCTTGTCGACCGTGTCCGTTTCTATATAGCGCCGAAAATAGTCGGCGGCAGGGACGCTGTAACGTCGGTGGAGGGCGATGGTGTCGCGTGTGTCGCAAGCGCGGTCCCGATACGGAACATGACGGTGAGAAGAATAGGCGGCGACATTGTCGTTGACGGAGAGATCGAATAATGTTTACCGGGCTTGTTGAGGCCACAGGAACCGTTGTCAGCGCCGTGAGAAGATCGGGGAACCTGCGCATTACGGTGCAAAGCGGAACGATCTGCGCCGGGTCGCAGATCGGCGCGAGCGTTGCGGTGAACGGGATCTGCCTTACCGTTGTCGAGAAAAAAAAGGACATTATCTCATTCGACGCGGTCAGCGAGACCGTTTTAAGGACGACCCTGCGGTTGGCGCGCTCAGGCGATGTTGTCAATCTCGAACGGTCCTTGAGGTCGGGCGACCCGGTCGGCGGACATTTTGTAACGGGGCACATAGACTACGAAGGGACGATCACCGGAGCGCGTAAGGCGCCCGGGTCGGCTACATTCACCGTGTCGGTGCCCGAAGAGAAAAGTTTGTACCTGATCGAGAAGGGCTCTGTCGCCGTTGACGGTATAAGCCTGACGGTCGTTGAAGCCGGGAAGCGATGGTTTTCCGTTTGCGCGATACCTCATACGCTTTCAGCGACGACGCTCGGAAAAAAGGCCGCCGGCTCGGCGGTGAACATTGAATTCGATCAGATCGGCAAGTATGTCCATGCGGCGGTATTAAAAATACGGCCTGGCGGCCTGACCGAAGAATCCCTCAGGATCAAAGGTTATATTTGAAATGCCGTTTTTAATATGCTATAATCTGTTAATATTTCGGCGCTATTGAATCAAACAGGAGGGGCAGGTGAAGAAGAAAAGCGTTCTCGCGATCTTTGTCGCGGTGTCTCTTTTTCTTGCAGCGTATCCGAGCGGCGCTCACGCGAACGGTCCTTTACGGAAACTGGGCCGCGGGATCGCGAATGTCCTGACGTTCCCGTTTGAGATCGTACAACAGATGAATAATACGTTCAGCGAAGAGGGCGGAGCCGCGGCGTTGACGGTAGGAGCCCTTAAAGGGGTTTCGATGGCGGCTTTACGGGCCGCAGCCGGAGTCTATGAAGTAGCGACGTTCCCTTTTCCGATACCGTCAAAGTACCGCCCGATCATGAGATATCCTGAATTTTTCTTTAAGAATGAAGAGTTCAGCGATATAAACGTTCTTATTAAGTAGAGTTCTTGTTGTTTCGAAACTTGGATCGTATTCGTTCGTTCTTTTACTTGCGACTTGCGTCTTGCGACTTAAGGCATCGTTGCAAGTTATGTGGATTAATATTCGGGAAGTAGCGCAGTCCGGTTTAGCGCGCTTGGTTCGGGACCAAGAGGCCGAGGGTTCGAATCCCTCCTTCCCGACCATCCTTCGACTCGCCCGCCGTTGGCGGGCTCGCTCAGGATTGAATGAAAAAATGAGTCGAAGGGCCATACGAAGTAAAAAGATAACTTAGGTTCATGGAATTAAACATCCGTAAGGCAGGGCTCTACCCCTGCCTTCAAGAAACCCTCCCTATGTTTTTCAGGAATGAACGAGCATACAGTACTTGGAACTCACATTCATGAACAAGAAAATTCTCCACATATATTTTTCCGGAAGAGTGCAAGGCGTAGGGTTCAGATATACGGCTGAATACCTGGCGTTATCATACGGGTTGACCGGGTGGGTGAAGAATCTTGATGACGGCAGGGTCGAAGCGGTCTGCGTTGGGGGAGAGAAGAAGATCAAATCGTTTCTTGAGGGGCTGCGGTCGGAATTAGGCAGGTATATCAGGAACGAAGAGGCGCATTGGGCGGAAGCGACGGGCGAGTTTCAGGGGTTCAAAATAAGGTTCCACTAACAATGCGATTCGGCGTATTCTCAGATATTCACGCCAATCTCGAAGCGCTCACCGCGATCCTTGAAGATCTCTCGAAGAGGAGTGTCGATACGTATGTGTGCGCCGGCGATCTGGTCGGTTACGGCGCGGACCCGAGCCCCTGCATTAAGACCGTTCGAGAGGTCGACCCGATCATTGTCTGCGGAAATCACGATCGTGCCGCGTGCGGCCTCTTGAGCACCGAGAATTTTAACGCTCAGGCGCGGGAAGCCGCGTTATGGACAAAGAGAACGATCACGTCTTCTGAAAGCGAGTATTTGACCGGACTTGAGTTTATCCGCGAAGGGAGAGGGTTTACGCTGGTACACGGTTCGCTGGTGGACCCCGAGTTTTTTGAGTATATAGTTTCAGGGTTTGAAGCGTCAGCCACGATCAGAAGAATGAAGAACAGCGTATGTTTCGTGGCTCATACGCATGTTCCGGGCGTCTTTTATATGAGCGACGGCAGGGCGCGATTCGCGCGGGATCCGTTGATAACACTCAGGCCCGATGAAAAATATATAGTCAATTCAGGCAGCGTCGGCCAGCCCCGGGACGGCAACAATAAGGCGGCGTATGCTGTTTTTGATGACAGCGCGATGACCGTTGAGATCAGGCGCGTGCGGTACGATATCGATACCGCGAAAAAGAAGATCCTGCGCGCCGGGCTGCCGGCCATTTTGGCGGTACGGCTCTCCGAGGGGCGATAGCGTGAAAAAAGAAGACCCGAAAAAGAAGGCGGAAGATCTCCGCGAAGAGATCCGCGGGCACGACAAGCTTTATTATGTTGACGCGAAACCGGCGATCTCCGACAGCGAATACGACGCTCTTGTGGCGCGCCTTACGCGCATCGAAAATGAGCGCCCTGAGGTCATCACGGCCGACTCACCGACGCAGCGCGTCGGCGGGGAGCCGATCAAAGGCTTCAAGGCCGTGCGCCATCTCACGCGGATGCTGAGCATGGATAATACGTATTCCGACGATGAATTGCGGGCTTTTGACGCGAGGGTAAAGAAGAATCTCGCCGGCGGCGCGGTTGAATACGCGGTTGAGCTGAAGATAGACGGCGTAAGCGTGTCGCTTCTCTACGAGGACGGCGCGTGGATCCGCGGAGCGACACGGGGTGACGGAGTAAATGGCGACGATATTACGAACAATCTGAAGACGATACGTTCGATACCCCTGTCGATCAGGATGAAAAAGGGCGCGATCCCGAGATCGATCGAGCTCCGCGGAGAGGTATACATGACAAGATCGGCGCTTGAGAAGATCAATAGTGAGCGCGAGCGCTCGGGAGAAGAGTGTTTCGCAAACCCGCGCAACGCGTGCGCGGGGTCCCTGAAGCAGCTCGATCCTTCGGTCGTTGCGCGGCGGGGGCTCGATATCTATGTTCACGGTATCGGATTGTGTGAGGGGGTCGCGTTCGCGAAGCATACCGAATGTCTCGAATTCGCCAAGAAAGCGGGTTTCCGTGTTAACCGGCATGTGTCGGTGTGCGGCTCGATCGACGAGGCGATCAAGATCTGTAAGATTTGGGATAAGAAGCGGGATTCGCTCGATTACGAAATAGACGGTATGGTGATCAAGGTGAACAGCATTGCCCGGCAGTCATCGCTCGGCGTTACGTCGAAAAGTCCGCGGTGGATGATCGCGTACAAATTCCCCGCGGAAAAGGCGTTGACGGAACTGCGCGATATAATCGTCCAGGTCGGGAGGACCGGAACGGTAACGCCGGTCGCGCTGCTGGCGCCGGTCCATCTTTCGGGTACGACCGTCTCACGCGCGACACTTCACAATTTTGACGAGATCCGTCGTCTTGATGTGCGGATCGGCGACATGGTATACGTCGAAAAATCCGGAGAGATAATCCCTAAAGTACTGGGCGTTAAAAGGAGCAGGCGGACCGGTAAAGAGAAAGCGTACGCGATACCGACACAATGCCCGTCCTGCGGAACGGTTCTTGCGAACGATAAAGATGAGGTCGCGATCCGATGCGTCAGCGCGGGGTGCCCCGCCCAGACAAAAGAGAGCGTGCTCCATTTCGCGTCGAGGAACGCGATGGATATACGCGGCATGGGACAGGCGATCGTAGAGCAGCTGGTTGACCGGGGGCTGGTCGCGGATTTCGGGGACCTCTATTCGTTGTCGGCCGACGATCTAAAAGGGCTCGAGCGGATGGCTGAAAAGAGCGCGCGGAATTTGATCGACGCGATCGGCTCGTCAAAACAGAACGAACTCAACCGGCTGCTGTTCGCGCTGGGCATCCGGCATGTCGGCGAGCGCGCGGCATGGGTGCTTTCAGAGCGCTATGGATCACTCGATATGGTCGGGGCCGCGTCAACGGAAGAGCTGACCGGTATTCACGAGATCGGACCGGTCATGGCGGAAAGTATCCGCGGGTATTTCGGGAATGCCGGGAACAGGCGCGTTCTGAAGAAGATCAAGGACGCCCGCGTAAATACCGAACAGATTCGGCGGGATCGACCGCGGACCGGATCGCTCGCGGGGAAGACCGTCGTGTTGACCGGGACGCTCGCGACGATAACGAGAAGCGAAGCCGAAGGCATGGTCCTTAAATACGGCGGCAGGGCGGCGTCAAGCGTGAGCAAGAATACGGATCTTGTCGTTGTCGGCGCTGACCCCGGGTCGAAATATGAAAAAGCGAAAAAGTTCGGTATAAAGATCGTTGATGAAGAAGAATTCAAGAAGATGTTTACGTAGCGATTATTTATCACACAAAGGAAAGATACCGGGAAAACTGCCATGAGACATGAATACGGAAAAAAGCTGATCGCGGTAATCTTGATCATGATCATTGCGCTCGATCTGTCGGGCTGCGCGGGGCTGCGGAAAAAGTTCACCCGGAAAAGAAAGCCGGTAAAGAAACGCCCGGCCCCCGTTCAGACTCGGGAATACAAGAGAAAGCCGACGAAAGAGCTTTATGAGCGGCACTATGTGTTCTGGAAGACATGGCACGATGAGCTGATACAGAAAGTCGGCATGAACGAAAAGAAGGACATGCGCTGCATCGAGGAGATCATCGCGAACCTCAGCGACCTTAAGGATATGCTCGATGAAGAAAAAGCGAAAGAAATGCAGCCCTCTATCGACCGGATGGCGGCAATAAAAGAGCGGATGGAAGAGCGGCCGTACACAAAATACGATAAGAGCCGGGTTGTCCGGGTGCTTGAGAGTGAGGGGCGCGGCATAAAATCAAATTTCAGCCTGAGCGAAGTTGACGGGCATCTGAAGGATGAGAAGGAGCAATAATGGTTATCGATACGGTTGCGCCGAACGTGATGCGTGTCCCGGTCGGCCCGACGCAGACGAATTGCTACATTGTGACCGATGAACGCTCGAAGAAGGCGATAATCATTGACCCGGGCTCCGAAGGACAGTCGATACGCGCGGTACTTGATAAAAACAGACTGGAGCCGGTCTGTATTGTCAATACTCACGGCCACGCGGACCACATAGGCGCGAACGCGTTTCTAGGGTTTCCGGTCATGATACACCCCCGCGACGCGGACTTTTTGACCGATCCGGATAAAAATCTATCGGGTTCTTTCGGTTTTCCGATCAGGAGCCAGCCGGCGTCGCGGCTGCTTGAAGACGGCGAGAGCGTCGTCTTCGGGTCATCAAAAGTCGATGTGGTATATACTCCCGGCCACACGCCGGGGAGCATCTCTCTGCTGTTCGGCGGCGTCGTGTTCACCGGCGACGCGCTTTTTGCCGGCGGCATAGGCAGGACGGATCTTCCGTACGGTGACGAGAAGGCGCTCCTTCATTCGATACGTACGAGACTTCTCACGATGGACGGATCGAGCGTCGTACTGCCCGGCCACGGGCCGGGATCTACCATAAGGGACGAAAAGACGGGTAACCCTTTCTTATGAAGGAGATGCTGGAAGATTTCCTCAACTATATCGCGGTCGAGCGGGGGCTGAGCCGGAACACCGTACTTTCGTACGGGATCGATATCCGGAAATTTATCGAATATCTCGAAACGCGCAAGGGGATAACCGACATAAAGCGGATACAACGGCAGGAAATTTCGACGTATCTGCTGGGGCTCAAAGACAGCGGCATATCGAGCAATTCGATCACGAGAGCGCTCGTCGCGGTCAAGATGTTCTTCCGTTTTCTGGTCGGGGAAAAGTATCTGAAGGATGACGTTACCGCGGCGCTCGAGTCGCCAAAACTGATCAGGCCGCTTCCGGAAGTCCTTGGATTGAGCGAGGTCGAGAAGATCATTGCCGCTCCCGACACAAAAAAGTGGACCGGGATCCGGGATAAGGCGGTCCTCGAGCTTATGTACGCGACCGGGATGAGGGTTTCCGAGATCGTTAATCTTAGGAACGGCGATATAGATTTCGAGCTTGGCATCGTGAAATGCCGCGGGAAGGGCGGCAAAGAGCGTATCGTGCCGGTCGGGAAGAAGGCGCAGGCGGCGATCGAGCGCTATGTGGAAAAGGTTCGTCCGGGCCTCGACAAGAAGAAGACGGATCCCCATGTATTCCTGACGCGGTTCGGACGAAAGGTATCGCGGCAGACATTCTGGAAGATGGTCAAGCTGTACGCGCGCCGTGCGAGGATCAAAAAAGGGATCACACCGCATACGCTCAGGCACTCATTCGCGACGCATTTGCTTGAGCGCGGCGCGGACCTGAGGGTCGTCCAGGAAATGCTCGGACATACGGATATTTCAACGACGCAGATCTATACGCACATAAATAAAGAACGGTTAAAGGCGATCCATCGACAATTTCATCCCCGCCCGTGAAGAAAAGGGCCGGGGGAGGCATGCCATGGCAACGGTCGTGTTCTTTTCGGAGTCGTTTCCGCTGTACCGGCAGGTGGAATTTTTCGGCGATGTAGTTTCCGCGCTCAAAGAGCGGGCCCATCAGGCGTTCAGCGTAATAACCGATCCACGGACGAAGATGGACGCTCGCGGACGGGGGGTCGCGCACGACTACCTGGACCTTGACAGGATGAAGAAGGCCCCGGAGCGACAGATCACGACGGAGGCGGTCAAGAAGGCCTTTGAGTACAGCTCGGCCATGAGGAGGAGATACGAAGAGGGCGCGACCGACGCGCGCGCGCAGGATATCGCTTTCACGGTACGGAACTATCTTACCGATCGGGCTGCCGACGTTATCGTCTTCTGGAACATGAAGACGCCGCTGCAGAAAATCGCGCGCGCCGTTGCCGATACGCTCGGCGTTAAGACATTGATGCTTGAGAACGGCGCTGAACCGGGGACCGTTCAGGTAGGAGCGGGCGGCGTGAATTATGAAAATGCGTGGCTGACCGAACTTACCGAGAGCGAATTCTGGGATCAGGCAGCGGAAGAGATGCGGGGGCCAAAGCAGGATATGTTCACCGATGAACGGCGTGAGCCGCGCGGAGCGTCCCGGTGGGCGCCGCGCGTTTACTACGGACTGATGACGAAGTCGAGACGCTTTGCGGCGCGGCATCCGGAAGCGTACCTTGAGAATACTCTCTGGCAGGCGGTGCGCCACCATTCGCTGCGAAGCGGGCCGGTCAGGGCGATCCGCGCGATGCGGGAGCGCGCGGTGCCGTTACCGAAAGATTATTTCTTTGTTCCGTTCCAGGTCCACGACGACAGCAACGTCGTGCTCCACTCTCCGAATATACGCGGCATGGAAGAATTCCTGTCGATCGTGCACCGCGCGGTCCGGAGATCGGCCGGACCGGCTCCGATCGTCGTAAAAGAGCATCCCGAAGACTGCGGGCGGGTCGATTACACGCGCCTGAAGCGAGACTATCCGGATGTCATTTTCTTCTCGCAGAGGCCGGCCGGTGAGCTGATCGCGGGTGCGCGCGCGGTCATTACGATAAATTCGACGGTCGGTTATGAGGCGCTCCAAAGCTTTAAGCCGGTTATAACGATCGGAGAGGCGTTCTACGATATGCCGGGAGTGACGTTCCATGTCGATTCGTCAGCGGAGCTTAACGCGCTGCTTTTGTCCGGCGCTCTGTGCGTGAACAGATCGTGGGTAACGAAGTACATACATGAGATCGGCAAACGGCTCATTTTGTGTGACGCGGCGCTCCGTGATGATCGCGGCGTCCGGAATCTGGTAAAATATTTCGAAATATATGTACAAAGGAATATCCGCGCGCGCCCTTAAGGAATGGCTGCGGAAAAAACGCGGGAATGAGGCCGATGGAGAGAAAAGCCCGGAACGCGCGGAAAGCTCTGGCGAGGGTATTGCCGGAGGGCATCGTGAAGCTGCTTGCGCGGGTCGGGACGAAGGCTGTCGGCGCCGGAGCCGGCGCGTACGCGGTCGGCGGGATGGTGCGTGACGCGATCTTAAACAGAAAGAATATCGATCTCGATATCGTTATCACAGGGGACGCGGTATCGCTCGGACGAACGCTGGCAAAAGATCTGCGCGGTTCCGTTGTGGCGCATAACCGTTTTAAAACGGCGGCGGTAGTTTTTGAGCGCGAAAAAAAACGGTACAAGATCGACCTCGCGACCGCGCGCAAAGAATATTACGCGCGGCCCGCCGCGCTGCCTGAGGTGAGCCGTGGGACGCTCCGCGATGATTGCGCGAGAAGGGACTTTACGATCAACGCGATGGCGGTAGATCTGAATCCCGGAAGATTCGGCCGGTTGATCGACCATTGCGGCGGAATGGATGACATCAGGCGGGGTACGGTCAGGGTAATGCATGACCGGTCGTTCTCGGATGACCCGACGAGAATATTCAGAGCGGTACGTTTCGAACAGAGATACGGATTTTCCATTGAGCGGCATACCGGGACGCTGATGAAGCGGGCGATACGGTCGGGCGCGATCGCGCGAACGAGTAAGGATCGTATACGAAACGAGCTTGTATTGATACTTAAGGAGGATGATCCGTTTCGGGCGCTCGCGCGGCTGGAAAAGCTCGGGGCTCTGAAATACATCGATACAAGTATCGGGATCGGCGGCGGGAGCCGGCGTTTGTTTCGCGAGATAAAAAAGATATGCGCATGGTTTCGCCGCCTGAGATCATACGGTGAAGAGCCAAACGAGTGGCTCGTATATTTCATGGGATTGATGGGGTGTTTGCCGTCAGGCGTTGTGGCGAGGATATGCGGTTCGGCCGCGCTCAAACGATCGGACGCCCTGAAGGTAACGTCATACGCGCTCCATGCCGCGCGTATCATGCGCACCCTCGGAAGATCAAAGAACATCCCGGCAAGCGCTGTCTACCGGATGCTGGAACCGGTATCGACCGACGGGGCGCTCGCTATCTATTCGCGCTCACGTTCCGCGGCGGCGCGAAGACGCGTGAGGGAATATCTGAGAAAGGGAAAGAACACGCGTCTGAGCATCGGGGGGCGCGACCTGAAAAAGCTCGGGCTCGAACCGGGCCCCGGGTACAAAAAAGTCCTCGATCAGATATTAGATCGAAAGCTCGACGGCGCGATAGCGTCGGCTGGGCAGGAGATGAAAACGGCGGGAGATATTATCAGGAAGCGGAGAATCGGCCGTCAGGAGAATGGGCCGCGACAATGATCATCGGGGTGATGACGGTCATGCTCCGGATCCCCGGAGCTCGATCGCTTAAGGAGAAGAGGATGGTCGTCAGGTCTTTAAAAGATCGGATCAGGAATACGTTCAATGTGTCGGTTGCCGAGATCGGGGATCAGGAAAAATGGCAGAGCGTTACGATCGGCATAGCGTCGATCGGGCTGAATAAGGGGTTTGTTAACCAGGGGCTCGATACAGCGCTTGAATTCATCAGGACCTTCAGGGGCGCTGAGCTGGTGGATTTTAGCATAGAATTGTTGTGAAGCTCTACGGCCTTACGACCGTAGAGCGGAACCCTGTACCGCTCTGAACCAGCTCTGCTCAGGTTCAGAGCTGGTTCATGGGTAGATCGGGAGATCATAATGACAACACAGAGGCCGGAGAGAGTGCAGGAAGCGTTGCGGAGGGAGATCGGGAAGATCGTCCAGAACGAGATGAAGGACCCCCGGATCGGGATCATGACAAGCATAACAAAGGTCGTTATTACCAGAGACCTGCGGTTTGCGAGAGTCTACTTCTCGGTGCTGGGAGGAGAAAAGGAGCGCGATGAGGCGCGGCGGGGGCTCGAAAGCGCGAAAGGTTTCATTAAAATACTGGTCGGGAAAAGAGTGCTGTTGAAGTTCACGCCTGACCTTGTGTTCAAATACGATGAATCGAGCGATCGCAGAGATCATATCGACAATGTACTTGAGGAACTGGCAAAGGAGAAGAATGATGAAGGAACAGATGCGCGAAGCGCTCAAGAAGATCCGCGAACATAAAAAATTCATGATATCGGCCCATATAAATCTGGAGGGGGATTCTCTCTGTTCGCAGCTGGCTATGCTTCATATGGTGGAAGCTATGGGGAAAAAAGCGGTGATCGTCGATCAGGACCCCGTTCCGGAGCATCTCGCGTTTCTCCCGAAGGCAAAACTGGTATCGAACACGATCGATACGTCGATCGAATACGACGCGGCGCTTATCCTCGATTGTCCGACCCTGAAGCGCATAGGAAGAGTGCAGGAAATGATACGGCCGGGCGAGCCGATAGTGAATATCGACCATCATATCAGCAACGAGAATTTCGGGTCGGTAAACTGGGTTGAGCCGCACGCCAGTTCGGTCGGTGAAATGATGTTCGATCTTTATAAAGCGGCGAACGTGCCGATCGACGAAGAAGCCGCGCTGTATATGTACGTAGCGATCGCGACGGATTCAGGGTCGTTCAATTACGACAACACAACGCCGGCCACCCATCGGGTCGCGGCGGAGCTCATCGAAGCGGGCATTCGTCCGGGGCGGGTCAGCGAAAAAGTGTTTGAATCGAGGTCGATCGCCGATATACGGCTTCTCGGAAAGATCGTGTCGACGCTTAAAGTGAACGATACGCATGAGGTCGCGTTTATGTGTATCACCAGGGCAATGCTCGACGAGACCGGGGCGGATATGTCGAAAACCGATTCGATCATCAACTACGCGCGGTCGGTCAATGGCGCGAAAGTGGCGATCCTTTTCAGGGAAGACCCTAAGAAGGACGGGGCGATATCGATAAGCTTCCGCGCGAAAGGAGAAGTTGACGTGAACAAGATCGCGCAGTCATTCGGCGGCGGCGGGCACAAAAAGGCTTCCGGATGCGTTGTGCAGGGTGGGATCGATGACGTGCGGAAGAACGTGGTTGAGGCCGTTGAGAAACATCTGGGAAACAGCTGATGGACGGCGTCCTGCTTGTCGATAAGCCTGAGCGGATGACGAGCCACGATGTCGTGGATTTTATCCGGAGAAGGTTCAGGATAAAGAAAGTCGGCCACGCCGGGACGCTCGATCCGATGGCGACGGGCCTCCTCGTTATCCTTCTCGGAAAAAGCACGAAAGACTCGCTCTTGTTCTCCGGGCAGGAGAAAGGGTATGAAGCTACGATGGTTCTCGGCGTGCGGTCTGATACCGGCGACGCCGACGGTATGCTGACCGACGCGGGCGGTGATGCCGCGATCGAACGGGAAACGCTCAATAAGGCCTTCGAGGCCTTTCTGGGCGAGATCGATCAGGTCCCACCCATGTATTCCGCGGTCAAATATAAAGGAAAAAAGCTGTATGAGCTGGCGCGCCGGGGGATAGCCGTCAAGCGTGAACCGCGAAGAGTCATCATACGATCGCTGTCGATCCACAAATATGATTTTCCGGTTGTCGAATTTTCCGTCGAATGCTCAAAAGGGACCTATGTCCGTCAGCTGTGCATCGACATAGGTGAGCGGCTCGGCTGCGGAGCGCATCTTACGCGGCTCAGAAGGGTCAGGTCGGGCGGGTTCACTGTCGAGCGGTCGGTCGCGCTCGAAACTCTCAAAGAACGCCCGCGCGATTCGATCGGGGATCTGATAACAAAGCGTACGAACGAATGAAAGTATACTATAGCGAAAAAGGGAACGTTCCGGAACTCAAGAGTTCGATCGTCGCGATCGGTATCTTCGACGGGGTCCATAAGGGGCACGCAAAGATAATCGGCAGGGCGGTCGATGCGGCGAAGAAGGGCCGGTCGAAGAGCGTTGTCATTACGTTCGATCCTCATCCGCGCTGTATCGTAGGAAAAAATGTTTGCCCGGGGACGCTTATATCGCTTAATCACCGGATAGCCCTGCTCGGATCCCTGGGGGTCGACATAGTGGTCGTCGTCCATTTTACCAAGACCTTCGCCGGCCTTACGCCGGCAGCGTTCGTCGGCCGGTATCTGGCGAGCCGGCTGAGGGCCGATCAGGTCTTCGTCGGAAAAAATTACCGGTTTGGAAAAGACGGCTCCGGAGACGCGCTCATGCTTCGCGAGCTTGGGAAGAAGTTCGGGTTCGTTGCCCGGGTGATCCCCTCCGTTGTCGATAGCGGGAAGATCGTTTCGAGCACGCTCATCAGGGGCGCGATCAGCTCCGGAGAGCTTGACGCCGCGTCGAGAATGCTCGGCAGGCGCGTCTCGGTACTCGGCACGGTAATTCACGGACTGAAGCGGGGCAGGGGGCTGGGGTTCCCGACATCGAATATCGATCCGCACCACGAAGTCATACCTCCGAGCGGCGTATACGCGGTTCGTGTCCGCGTGCGGGGTACTGTCTATGGCGGCGTTATGAACATAGGGTCGAGGCCTACCTTTGAGACCGGCGGAGAGCCGGCTGTTGAGGTCCATATCTTCGACTTCCGGAAGGACATATACGGTGTTGATATCGAGGCCTATTTCATAAAAAAGCTGAGGGAAGAAAGAAAATTCAAAATACGCGGGGATCTTATCAGGCAGATCGGCGAAGACTCAAGAATAGCGCGAAAGGTCCTTACGGGCTCGCGTTGGGCTTTTCCTTGCCTTTAGCTATATTTCATGCTACTATGACTATCTTCTGATCATGAAGATTAAATGGAGGCGGTATTTTCTTTATTATTACGGGCTTTCGTTTGGTTTCCTGCTGTTCGCGCTTCCCGAGCGGGTAGCGATCTGGCTGGGCGCGATGGCCGGAAGAGCCGCGTTTTGGCTTGCGCCGAAATACAGGCATATCGCGATACAGAATCTGACGGATGTTTTCGGGAATGAACGGTCCGCCCCGCAGATACAAAAGATCGCCCGGCGCGTCTTTGAGAATCTGGGAAAAAACGCGGCCGAATTCATAAATCTTCCGAAGCTTACAAGAAGCAATATCGGCCGAAAGGTCGCGATCGAGAACAGACAGTACCTTGACGAAGCTCTCGATAGCGGGAGAGGCGTTATTGTGATCACGGCGCACTTCGGCAACTGGGAGCTGATCGCCTCAACATTCAGGCTGAACGGGTACGAAGGTGCCGTGATCGGAAGAAGGATCTATTTCAAAAAGTATGATGATCTTCTGAACAGGCTCCGGCGCTCAACTTTCGTAGAGGTTATTTATCGCGATGAGTCGCCTAAGAAGATCTTGAAAGTGCTCAAGAAGAACGGGATAATAGGGATCCTCGCGGACCAGGATGTTGACAGCGTGGACGGCGTCTTCATTGATTTTCTCGGAAAGAGCGCTTTTACGCCGTCGGGCCCGGTACAGCTTGCGCGGGTGAGCGGGGCGAAACTTATTCCGTGTGTGAACATACGGGACGGGGTGAGGCATCGGATCGTTTTTGAGGAGCCCCTCGAACTCGAAACGACGGATGACAAAGTCCGCGACCTGATCGTAAATACCGAAAAATGGTCAAAGGTGATCGAGCGGTATATCAGGGAATACCCCGAGCAATGGGTATGGATGCATAAACGATGGAAAACAGAACAAAAAGGGCGCTGATCGGGGTATTCGTTCTTGGGGGCCTGGTGATATTCTGCGCGGAAGACGGAGCCGATGCGAACGATACGAAGCCCGGATCGATGTCCCACAAGGTGTCGTCGTTCAACCTTGAGGGGTATTCCGATAAAGGGATCAAACAGTGGGAAGTGACCGGAGAGTCGGCAAAGATGGAAGGCGGGGGCGTCGTCAAGATGTCGAATATCGTCGCGAATACATTCAGCGGCGAAGCGAAGACGACCATAACCGCTGAAAGCGGCGAATACGACAAGACTAAGAGCGTGGTGAAACTGAATGAGAACGTAAGCGCGACGATCGCGTATTCAAAAGAGGCGGCGGGCGATTACGCGAAAATGGACCTTGGGCTCTCAGGGCCGAAGCGGGAGGGCGCGGACAAGAACGGCTCGAGCGATGAAAAGATGAAGACTGAAATAACCTGCGACGGAGAGGTCGAGTTCAATTACGAAAAGAACATAATACATTTTAAGGACAAGGTAAGCGTGTGGAGCCCCGACGGGAAGATCCGAGCGGATACGATCACGGTCTATATCGGCTCGAAGACAAAAGAGATCGACCAGATCGTGGCGGTCGGGAACGTCGAGATCGAACGCGATAATAACATAACGTATAGCGAGAAAGCCACCTATATTCAGGCGCAGAAAAAGATCGTGCTGAGCGGGAAGCCGAAGCTCGTATTTTATCAGGACAGCGATTTTACAAAAAACATATTCGAATAGCCATGCATCTACTCGAAACGAATAATCTCATGAAGGCGTACGGAGGAAGGCGCGTTGTCGACGGCGTCGCTATTAACGTACACCGCGCCGAGATCGTCGGCCTGCTCGGCCCGAACGGAGCCGGCAAAACGACGAGCTTTTACATGATAACCGGCGTTATAAAGCCGGATAAGGGGTCGATAATATTCGATCAGCAGGATATAACGAAGATGCCGATGCACATGAGGGCACGGTGCGGTATCGGGTATCTGTCGCAGGAACCGTCTATATTCAGGAAGATGACGGTCGAAGAGAACATAATGGCCGTGCTGGAAACGCTGGGGTTCTCTCCCCGGGAACGGAGGAGAAGATTGAACGGCCTTCTTGAAGAGCTGAAGATAGCTCATCTCAGGAAGAACAGGGCGTATACGCTCTCCGGAGGGGAGAAGAGAAGGCTTGAGATAACCCGCGCGCTTGTCACCAATCCGATGTTCATTCTTCTTGATGAGCCGTTCAGCGGGATAGACCCTATCGCTGTTTTTGAATGTCAGGAGATAATCAAAGAGCTGAAAGCGCGCGGACTCGGCGTGCTGTTGACGGATCATAACGTTCGTGAGACGCTGACGATCACCGACCGGGCGTATTTGATGGCGGAAGGGAAGATCCTTATTTCGGGAACGAAAGACGATCTCATTTCCGACGCCCGGGCGAAAGAAATTTATCTTGGCGAGAAGTTTACAATGTGATATTTTTATGATAGAATAGCCGGGTTTTGGATCCGGCCGGATACGTAAAGCCGGTACTCTTTGATGTCGTCGGGCGGAATGAACAGGGATGCGCAATGAAAGCTAAGAAAAAAGAGATACGAGGGCACAGAACGGTCTTTGATATTGAAGTTCCGGCGTCGACCGTTTCGAAAGTCATAGAAGAAGTGTTCGGAGAGATCGCGAAAATAGCCGAGATCCCCGGGTTCCGGGTCGGGCGCGCGCCGCTCGATCTGGTCAGGAAGAAACACGCGGAAAAGGCGAAGAGTGAAGCGCTGAAACGGCTCCTGACCGACAGCTGCATCGAAACGCTGAAGATCAACAATATTTCTCCGATCGGCGAGCCGGAGGTCAGCGATGTGAAATTTGTTGACAACCAGCCGCTCTCTTTCAAAATTACGCTGGATCGATGGCCTGAGTTTACCCTGAAGGGGTACAGGGAGATACGGCTTGAGAGACCCGCGGCGAAGGTTCAGGACGAAGACATCGAAGCGATGGTGGAGAATCTCAGGGAGTACAACGCGACGTATTCGCCCCTTGATAATGCCGCTCTCGAGTATGGCCATTGCGCGATCTGCGATATGGCGACGATGGTGAACGGAAAGACCAGGAAGCGGGACGACTCCTGGTTTACGATGGACAAGAAAGCGGTCGTTCCCGAGATCGCCGAGAATATGCGGGGAATGAAAAAAGGAGATAGCAGGGAGTTCTCCGTTACGATGCCGAAAGATTTTCTCGTCGAGAACCTTTCGGGGAAGACCGTGAGCTACAAAGTATCGGTGAAAGAGATAAAAGAGAAAATCCTCCCTGAAGTGAACGATGAGTTCGCTAAGATCGTCGGTTCGGATACCGTTGACGAAATGAAAAAGAGGATCCGGGAAGAGCTTACGCGGCGCGCCGAGATCCAGCGGAACGCGTCGATGAGGAACAGTCTCATGGAGCGCCTTATTAAGGAAAATAAGTTTGAGGTCCCGGTATCAATGGTTGAAAATCAGTCGGCGCTCTACGTTCGGGACGCGAAGGAGAAGCTTGTAAAGAAAGGCATCGCCGCGGAGGCGATCGAAAAAAAAGATCAGGATCTCAGGAAGCAGTTCGCGGTGCAGGCTGAGAAATCGGTGCGGCTTATGTTCATCCTGGACGCTGTCGCAAAAGAGCAGAAGATCACCGTAGACGCGAGCGAGGTCGACGAGGCTATAACGCTGATAGCGGCTCAGTCGGGTCAAGCCGAATCGAAAGTAAGGGCGCGCTATAAGAAGGACGGGATGTCCAGCGCTCTCATGCATAAGATCCGGGAGGACAAGGTTGTTGCGTACCTGATGGGAGTGGCGTTGATCGAAGATAAAAAGGAGGGCAGCAAATGAGCATTCTCATACCGATGGTAGTCGAGAGCACCGGTAGAACGGAGCGCGCGTACGATATATATTCCCGCCTCTTGAAGGACAGGATAATATTTATCGGTACGGCTATAGATGACAATGTTTCGAACCTGATCATCGCGCAGCTCTTATTCCTGCAAATGGAAGATCCGGGAAAGAATATAGATGTATACGTGAACACCCCCGGCGGCTCGGTAACGGCAGGGTTGGCGATCTATGATACAATGCAGTTCGTGAAGCCTGATGTCAGCACCTATTGTGTCGGCCAGGCGAGCAGCATGGGGGCGCTGCTCCTTGCCGCGGGCACGAAAGGGAAGCGTCACGCGCTGCCGCACGCGAGGATCATGATACATCAGCCGTGGGGAGGGGCGCAGGGCGCCGCATCCGATATAAGCATTCAGGCGAAGGAGATCCTGCAGCTCAGGTCGAGCCTCGAAGAGCTTCTTGTGAAACATACCGGGCAGCCGCTGAGCAAGATCAAGAAGGATTCGGACAGGGATTATTTCATGTCGGCGCAAGAAGCGAAAGAGTATGGCATAGTCGATGAAGTGATCGATGGGGTTAAGAAGAAGTAAGCGTCACCCCGTACCTGTCCAGCAGGGCTGGACAGGTACGGAGCTGCGCGATTGAAGCGGAGGATACAGTGAAAAAGGTCTATTTGATGACGCCGGGCCCAACACCGGTGCCGCCTGAAGTGCTGCTTGAGATGGCAAAACCGGTAATCCATCACAGGACGCCTCAGTACCAGCGGATCCTGGCAGAGGTGCTTGACGGATTAAAAAAAGTATTTAAAACGAAGAACGATGTTCTGACATTCTCATCGAGCGGAACAGGCGCGATGGAAGCGTCGGTCGTGAATCTGCTCTCTCCGGGCGAAAAAGCGGCCGTGGTGCGCGGCGGGAAATTCGGCGAACGGTTCGGCGAGATACTTGACGCATACGGGATAGAATTCGTTCCGATCGACGTTCCCTGGGGGGAGCCGATCGACACAAAGAAGATCAAAGAAACGCTTGACGACAACAGCGGCGTAAGGGCGGTATATACGACCCTCTGCGAAACGTCGACCGGTACGGCGGCGGATATAAAGGCTATCGGAAATGTCGTGCGGGAGTATGACGCGGCGCTTGTCGTTGACGCCGTGAGCGGCCTCGGGGCGGATGATCTGAGGGTCGATGAATGGTCGGTCGATGTCGCGATAAGCGGGTCACAGAAAGGCCTTATGATCCCGCCCGGATTGGGATTCGTCTCGTTCAGCGAAAAAGCGATGAAGATGGCGAATGATGCCCGTCTTCCGAAATTCTATTTTGATGTCAAAAAATACAAGAAAGCCGTCCAGAAGAACGACACCCCTTTCACGCCGGCTATTACGCTTATGATCGGGCTCAAAAAGGCGCTTGAGATCATCAACAGTGAGGGGGTGGAAAATGTTCTCAGCCGTCACGAGCGGCTTGCCGTCGCCACGAGGAGCGCGATGAAGGCGGTTGGATTGAAATTATTCTCGTCCTCGCCGTCGAACGCGGTGACCGCCGTATCGGTACCCGAAGGAGTCGACGGAGCGGCGCTGGTGAAGATGATGCGCGATACGATCGGCGTGACGATAGCCGGAGGTCAGGATCGGGTCAAAGGGAAGATCTTCAGGGTGGCGCATCTTGGGTTTATGGAGAATTTTGACGTTATTACGGCTGTTTCCGCGATAGAGATATGCTTGAAGAAGATGGGATATAAATTCGCGCTCGGTAAAGGAGTTTCCGCGGCCGAGGAAGCGTTCTTATAAGTTCCCGGGGGGAGGATGGAATGAGTTTTAAGGTTTTAGTAAGTGATTCGCTCTCAAAAGAAGGCATTGAGGCGCTTGAGGCTGACAGCAGAATACAGGTTGACATCAAGACGAAGCTTACGCCTGCCGAGCTTGAGAACGTTATCGGTGAATATGACGCGCTCATCGTGAGAAGCGAGACAAAAGTGACCGAGAGCGTTCTGAGGGCGGCAAAGAAGCTCAAGATAATCGGAAGAGCCGGGGTCGGGCTCGACAATATAGATATCGAAGCCGCATCAAAGAAAGGCGTAATAGTCGTTAACACGCCCGGCGGGAACACGATATCGACCGCGGAACACTCATTTTCGATGATCCTGAATCTTTCGCGGAATATATCAAGGGCCGACGCGTCGATGAAGAGCGGAAAATGGGACAGGAAGAAGTTCATGGGCGTAGAGCTCTACGGAAAGACGCTCGGCATCGTCGGGCTCGGGAGGGTGGGGAAAGAGGTCGCGACAAGGGCGATGAGCTTCGGCATGAAGGTCCTCGCGTTCGATCCGTACCTCCCGACCGAGAAATCGAAAGAGCTCGGTGTTCTGCTTGTCGACCTGACGGAGCTTTTGAAGAAGTCCGATTACATAACGTTGCATATGCCGTTGACCCAAGAGACGAAGCATATGGTCGGCGCGAATGAGTTGAAGGCGATGAAGGACGGCGTCAGGATAATAAATTGCGCGCGCGGCGGCATCATTGATGAGGATGCGCTGGTTGACGCTATAGACGCGGGAAAGGTCGCGGGCGCCGCGCTTGATGTTTTTGAGGAAGAGCCTCCGAAGAACGAGCGCCTGCTCAAGTGCGACAAGCTCGTCATTACGCCGCATCTGGGCGCATCGACCGAAGAGGCGCAGGTCAACGTAGCGATCGATGTCGCGAACACGATAAAAGACGCGCTCATTCATAACGCGATACGGAACGCGGTCAACGCGCCTTCGGTCGATCCTGAAGTATTAAAAGTGATCGGTCCGCATATTAAGCTGGCAGAGGATATCGGAACGATGCAGGCTCAGATGATCGACGGGCACATTAAGCAGATCAGGATACGGTACGTCGGGGATATCGTAAAGCACGATCTGACCCCGTTGAGTATCGCCCTGGTGAAGGGGATGCTCACGCCGATCCTTCAAGAGGGCGTAAATTTCGTTAATGCTATGATGATCGCGAAGGAGCGCGGCATAAGGATCACTGAGACGAAGACCGCCGAGATCCAGGATTTCGCGAGCCTGATCTGGGTCGAGGTGGAGACCGATAAAGGAAAAAATTCGATCATGGGGACGCTCTTTACGAAAGTGGACCCGAGGATCGTAAAGATCAACGAGTTTTACGTGGATGCTGTTCCGAAAGGCATAATGCTGGTCATCTATAATAACGATGTGCCCGGCGTGATCGGCGAGATCGGAATGATACTTGGGGATAGCAAAATAAACATCGCGGAAATGAGCTTCGGTAGAGAGAAGCCGGGCGGCGACGCGATCACGGTCCTGAACGTTGATTGTAAGATACCCGAAGAAGTGTTGGCGCGCATACGCAAAGCGAAGAATATCCGGGATGTAAAAGTAGTGAGGCTCTAATTCGATCATGGCTGGATCGACGAGGGCGCTCAGGGACTGGCTGGCTGTATTCCTCTACGTAGGAATCATCATCGGGACGGCCCCGGTCGCTCCGGGGATCTGGAAGGCGGCAAGCGAATTCTTCGGAAACAAGTTCCTGCTCATTGCCGGAAGCATGGTGTTGTTTTTTTTGATCATGTGGCGCGTACTTTATTGTCTCTGTGTCGCGCGCGTAAAGGACTTTTACGTATATGCCGGGACAGCGCTGTTGGCTCTTTTAACGATCGCGCTTTACGGGACGTATCAAGTCGAGACGGCGGCTGAGAAGATACACTTTATAGAATACGGGTTCCTGCCGTTTCTTTTTGTGAGAGCGATACGAAATCATACGGAAGAGTTCGATCTTTTTGTATGGGCGCTTATTGCCGGATGTTCGGTAGGGGTCATCGATGAAGTTGCCCAGTATTATTTGCCGTTGAGAGTGTTCGATACGGCGGACATACTCCTCAACGCCATATGTTGCTGCCTCGGGCTGTCTATCGCGGCCCTGATACCGGAGAGACCGGCGAGAGGAATTCGCGGCGAACATGAACGGAAAATGAACGAAAAAGGAAACTATGGCTATGAAAAAAAAGAATAAGATCTATATCCTGGATGTCACCAATCGGGATGGCGTGCAAACATCAAGGCTCGGCCTCGCGAAACTCCAGAAGACGATGATAAACATGTACCTGAATGAAATGGGTGTTTATCAGAGCGAATTCGGTTTTCCAGTGACGAAGCATGAGAAGAATTATCTCAACGCCAATCTTGAGCTCGCGAAAAAAGGTTTTTTAAGCCCGATAATTTTGAGCGGCTGGGTCCGCGCGATCAAGGAAGATGTCATAAGCGCCACGCACAATACGAACGTGAAGCATCTCAACCTCTCAATATCCACCTCCGAACAGATGATCAGAGGAAAGTTCCAGGGGAAGTACGATAAGGATGATGTTGTCAAACTGATGACGGAAGCGGTAAAGGAGGCGCGCAAGCGAAGGATCAAGACGGTCGGCGTGAACGCCGAGGACGCCTCAAGGTCCGAGATCGAGTACCTGATAGAGTTTGCGCTGGCGGCAAAAGACGCCGGCGCGGACAGGATCAGGTATTGTGACACGCTGGGCTGCGACTCGCCGTTCTCGATATACGAAAGGGTCAGGAGGCTTGCTGATGCGGTGCAGCTGCCGATCGAGGTGCATTGCCACAATGATCTTGGTATGGTCGTGGCGGTCAGCCTCGCCGGCGCGAAGGCGGCGATCGATTCAGGCGTAGACGCTTTTATCAACACCACGGTGAACGGGACCGGAGAGCGTGCCGGCAACGCCGACCTTGTGAGCGTGGTTCTCGCCATAATGTACGCAAAAGGGTTTACCGGAGTCTATAGGCTGGATGAACGAATTAAATTAAAATTCTCGTGGAAGATAGCGAAGTACGCGTCGTACGCGTTCGGGATCCCGATCCCTGTCAATCAGCCGGGAGTCGGGTCAAACGCGTTTGCGCATGAATCCGGCATTCATGCTGACGGCGCGCTGAAAGACAGAAAGAATTATGAACTCTATGAATTCGAGGCGCTCGGAAGGGGGGAGCCCGAGATAATCGAGACGGGCCGCCAGATCACCGCGGGAGAGTACAGCGGCATAAAAGGCTTCCGGAACGTCTACGATAAGCTCGAGATAAAATTTAAGACCTCGCAGGAAGCGAAGAAGATCCTTGAACTGGTCCGATACGCGAACGTCCACACGCAACTGCCCCTTACTGAAGACGAATTAAAATTTATCGCGAAATTTCCAAGGATCGCTGAAAAAATATTTACCATGATCCCATAAGGAGGCGCCATGAAGAGCAGTCATGCAGGAGTTGTTAGTACGGTGATCCCGCTTGCGATCTGTTTGTTGCTCGCTTTTCCGGCACAGGGAGAAGAGGTTGATGACGGAGGCGCGGGAGCGGGTACCGTCGCAGGAGAGGGACTCTCGGCCGAAGAGGAGATGGCGCGAGCGCGCGCGTTGGCGGTAGATGATTATACAAAAGAAGAGATGATAGAGGAGATCATCGAACTCGTTGACTTGTATGAGGACATTACAAGATTCGTGCGCGAGATCCGTGTCGAGCGCGCCGAGTCCGGCGACGTAATCTCTGTTCATTATGTCGATGCGGCGGGTGGTTTAAAGCCATTGACCGCTGTCGATAAAGAATCGCTCCATTTTCTCATGCAGAAAATGCAGCGGCACGCGACGCTGCTTCAGCACGATCAGATACAGCGGCAGCTCGACCTTGTGAGCCAGGTCTATCGGCTGCAGAATTCGGCGAGAAATACGCAGAACATAGCGGGCCCTCCGCGTCAACCACAGATCCCGCGTCCTCCGCAGCCACCCCCCGCGCAGCAACCGCCGCGAATACCGAGAACGCCGACTCCGCCACCGACACCACGCAGATAGCGGGTACAGACAGAGGGGTATTATGAGAAACACAGTTATCGTAGGAGCCCAGTGGGGGGATGAAGGGAAAGGCAAGGTTATAGACGTCCTTGCCCGAAGGGCGGATTATATCGTGCGCTATCAGGGTGGGAATAACGCCGGCCATACGGTCGTGACCGGTAACGAAACGTTCATACTCCACCTTGTTCCTTCCGGCGTTTTGCATCAGAAGAAGATCTGTATCATAGGCAACGGCGTTGTTGTAGACCCACAGGCACTGATGGATGAGCTCGCATTCTTGCGCAATAAAGGGATTGACGTAAGCGGACGATTTATGATCAGTGAAGAGGCGCATGTGATATTCCCGTATCATCGGCGGCTTGATGAGCTGAGAGAACTCAAAAAAACGAACAGGATCGGGACGACGAAGCGCGGCATCGGCCCCTGTTACGCCGACAAGATCAACAGGATCGGGATACGGGTTGTTGACCTCATGAACGACCGGGTGTTCAAGGAAAAGCTGCGTTATAATATCGAGGTAAAGAACGAGATACTGAGCAAAATATTCAATGTGGGTACGTTTTCGTTCGATGAGATGTATAAAGAGTACACGAAACACGCTGAAGCGATACGGCCTTATGTCGCGAATACGACGGTGATATTGAACGACGCTATAAAGAAGAAAAAGAAGATAATATTCGAAGGGGCGCAGGGCGCTCTTCTTGACATAGATCACGGCACGTACCCGTTCGTAACATCAAGCAGCGCGACGGCGGGAGGCGCTTGCACCGGCGCCGGAATAGGGCCCAGCAAGATCGATAAGGTTATCGGAGTCGTGAAGGCCTATACGACACGGGTCGGCGAGGGCCCGTTCCCGACTGAATTTTCAAAGAATCTTATGGGAGAAATACGGGTAAAGGGAAATGAGTTCGGCGCGACGACCGGAAGGCCGAGACGGTGCGGATGGTTCGACGCGATAGTCGTTAAGCACTCGATCATGGTGAACGGGATCGACGAAGTCGCCGTTACGAAGCTCGATGTTCTCGACGACCTGGAAAAAATAAAAATATGCACTTCGTATAAGTACCAGGGGAAGACGATCACTGATTTTCCGACCGATATGGATATCATGATGAAGTGTCAGCCGGTATATGAAGAGGTCCCGGGATGGAAGGAAGACACAACCAGGATCACCTCGTACGTAAAACTGCCGAAAAACGCGAAAAACTATCTTAAACTGCTTCGAAAGATGCTCGAAATAAAGATAATCTTGGTCTCGGTGGGCTCGGAGCGCAGACAAACGTTTGTGCTGGAGTAATATCAATTGAGTCGACGGGGACGTTCCCTAAGGGGACATCCCTTGAAGGGAACGTCCCCCAGATAAAGAGGAGAGTAGCATGACGTATATTTTGTGTTTAGCGCCGCTCTGCGCGCTAATAGCCCTGGTTTTTGCCGGATTTCTGGCGCGCAGGATCCTGAAGCATGAGGAAGGGACGCCCGATATGCGGGCGATCGCCGCAGCCGTAAGCGAGGGCGCGCGAGCGTATCTCAAGCGCCAGTATTTGGGCGTCGCGATCTTTTTCGGCGTAATGTTCGTGATTCTTTTCGCGATGTATTTGAAGGGGTATCTCGTTATTTTTGTCCCGTTCGCCTTTTTGGACGGCGGTTTCTTTTCGGCGCTTGCCGGATATATCGGAATGACGATAGCGACAAAGTCGAGCGCAAGGACAGCGTATGCGGCAAAAAGCAGCCTGAACGGCGCTCTTTCGATCGCTTTTTCATCGGGGGCCGTCATGGGTCTCGTTGTTGTCGGCCTCGGGCTTCTTGATCTGAGCGTATGGTACTTAATTCTCGATTGGTATTACGCGAACCACCCGATACCCGGGAATATGGACAAGATCGGAGCTATAACATCTACGATGCTCTGCTTCGGCATGGGCGCCAGCTCACAGGCGCTTTTCGCGAGGGTCGGCGGAGGCATATTCACGAAGGCGGCGGATGTCGGGGCGGATCTTGTCGGAAAAGTTGAAGCCGGGATCCCCGAAGACGATCCACGAAACCCCGCGGTCATAGCCGACAACGTGGGAGACAATGTCGGCGATGTCGCCGGCATGGGCGCCGATCTTTACGAGTCATATGTCGATTCGATCGTGGCGACAATGGCGCTTGGCGCGGCCGGTTTTGTGAGTGTCGGATTAGGTTTCGAGAGCGTTGCTATTCCGATGGTAATGGCGGGGCTTGGCATCATCGCGTCGATAATCGGGATCCTTCTGGTCAGGACAAAAGAGAAAGCCGACCAGGGGGCCCTTCTTACCGCGCTCCGGAAGGGGGTATTCTCGAGCGCGGCAATAGTCGCCGTGGGCTCTTTCTTTGTTGTTAAATCCCTTCTCGGGATGGAGCATATCGGTATCTACTTCTCCGTGCTTGCCGGCTTGGTTGCGGGCATACTGATCGGCCTATCAACGGAATATTTTACTTCAAGCAGGTATAAACCTACCCGCGAGATCGCCGAATCCGCTTTGACCGGGCCGGCGACCGTCATAATCAGCGGTTTGTCAGTCGGCATGCTCTCTACGGCGATACCGATCATTGTTATAGTTATTACGATCCTCGCGAGTTTTTATTTTTCGGGCGGCCAGGCGAACGCCAGTCTTGGCCTCTACGGTGTCGGGATCTCCGCGGTCGGTTTATTAAGCACGCTTGGTATTACGCTCGCGACCGACGCGTACGGCCCGGTGGCCGATAACGCCGGCGGGAATGCCGAAATGACGAACCAGCCCAAAGAGGTCAGGGAACGGACCGACGCGCTCGATTCGCTCGGCAATACCACGGCGGCGACCGGAAAAGGATTCGCGATCGGGTCCGCGGCGCTAACGGCGCTCGCGTTGATCGCCGCCTATAAAGCGCAGGTGGAGCTCCTGGGCGGTAAGCTAAATCTTTCGATCATGAACCCGAGGGTCATGATCGGTCTTTTTATCGGCGGCATGCTGCCGTTTGTCTTCTGTTCGATGACGATGAGCGCTGTCGGCAGAGCGGCGAGTTCGATCGTCAACGAAGTCAGGAGGCAGTTCAAAGAAATACAGGGGCTGCTTCAGGGTACGGCAAAGCCGGATTACGCGCGGTGTGTAAATATCGTTACCGTCGCGGCGCAGAAAGAGATGGTGGCTCCGTCGATCGTGGCGATCGCGACCCCTTTGGTTATCGGGATCCTGGCGGGGGTCGACAGCGTCGCCGGATTATTGACCGGCGCGCTGATATCGGGCTTTACGCTTGCGGTTATGATGGCAAATGCCGGCGGGGCGTGGGATAACGCGAAAAAATACATCGAATCGGGAGCGTTCGGAGGGAAAGGATCGGCAGCGCACAAGGCGGGCGTTGTGGGTGATACCGTTGGCGATCCATTCAAGGATACTTCCGGGCCGAGCCTGAATATTCTCATCAAACTTATGTCGATGGTATCTGTTGTATTCGCGTCATTTATCATAAGTAATTCGGTGATGAAATAGTATTGTGAAACAAAAAAATGGGTCGGACGCATAGTCAGGCCCATTTTTTTGTTCGTGGTCCACGAAAAAGGTTTACGGTGTACGGTTAATGGTTTACGGTCAAAAGATCAAAAAAAGGTCAATACGTTCATATGAAGTCAACGTTACATTGCGCTGACCGCGCTGCCGTTCGTTTTTTTGTTTTTATCCTTTACCGTACACCGTACACCGTTAACCGT
>JBDRSA010000145.1:0-13965 GCA_043825275.1 Candidatus Omnitrophota bacterium | reverse complement strand
GCTCATTCTTAAGGTCATTGCCTTTCATGTTTTCTTGTCTTGCTTTGATGCGCTCGGCGAAGTCAAGGCCGTGCATGGCCGCTTCGAGGCCGGTGGCTGAGACGGTGATCGCGCTCGTTGAGAGTATATTGGCTGTCTCAGACTGATAGGTGTATTTGAAGCTCGGGTCATATCTCAGGGTCTCTTTCTTAAGTTCTCTTAAGAGCGCGGCGATGTCGACCTTGGCGGCGTCAGGGAAGGCATTATTAAGGATATCCATGATATGTATGAGTTCTTCGGGGCCTTTGAGGAGACTTGAGAAGTATCTGATAACGACAGCAGCAAGCGCTTCACTATCAGTGTTATCATCGAGCAGCTCAGGGAGCTTACTATAACCGATCTCTTTAGCGAATGCCGCAAGGTTTTCGCTTCTTTCCTCTAGAGTGTCTCCTTCGACCGCCTTAAGGACGATATTTCCGCCTAAGATATCACGTATGCTCCGTTCGAGCGCGGTGATCTCATCGGGCGTACGGCCTGCGATACCAAACAGGAGCGTATCGGTTTGGGTGAGGACGCTAGCGGCCGCGGACGGGGACCGGCGGTCATCGGGATATCTTCTGGCGTGACTTACAATTTTCGCGTCATCATTACCGAACGCGTTCCTGACCCTGCCGTCCGTTTCAAAATTATTCTGCTCAAAGAAGTTTTCCGACGGAGAGTCGTACTCGTGAATAACTCCGATTATTTCCTCAAAACCTGAAACCATCATCCGTTTCAGTTCGTCCGCCATCGCCAAACCGACGCCTCCGCCTCTATAGTCATTTTCAACAGCCATATGGAGCAGATCGATCGTATGTTCTCCCGCCAGGTAGACGGCGTAGCCGACGACTTTTCCGTCGATCTTAGCAAGCATGCATGCCGTACCGGGTCTGGATACATCCAATATATACCTGCTCATGAAGAACCTATTGACTCCAAGGAAAGTCTCGGTGTTCCGTTCTATGTCGAGCACTTCCCGTATATCGCGTACGCTTGTCCATAAAGTACGAGAATACTCGATCGTGACATCGACAGGTTCTCCGTACAGACCTTTCGCTTTGACAGCCGGCCGCCGGTTGGGCATCATCCACTTGAGATCTATCGTCTCTTCGATCACCCTGAACTCCTCGCTCACCGTTCCGAAGAGAATGAAATTCCGAATCGCCCCCCAGTTATCCCGAACCACGACATCGCGCCTGATCTCAAGCTCCTCTTCGTACGCGGGAAGAAGGCCGTAGTCAATTACACGCTTCAATCTGGTCACCACCGCCTGCAGATTGAAAAGCGCGTCATTCAGCATTTTGATGGTGCCCCCTTTGAGAAGATGCTCCGGATCATTTGATATACTCGCGCTCAGCAGGATCCCAAGGATCGTTTCTTTATATTGAAACGCGTGGGCCATGACATCTTCTTTCCATAAGGGATCTCCGGGTTTCAGAGTCAGTCGTTTTTGCCAGTAACCCCCGATCGCTCCTGTCGCCTCACGAGCAAGATCACGAATTCGCTGACTGGCCTTTTCGTCGGCTTTCACCAAAGCGCTGACCTCTTCCACATAACCGCGCACCTCATTGATATGTGCCTGCAGATCTTCGGAGATTTTCTCGGCTCCCGTCGGGGAATAGCGGTCGGTCTCCTGATCTCCGCGCTCACCGCGCCCTTCGGGAATACCAAGAAAGCCATACGTCTTTCCACTCGCCTCATCTTCGAACACAAGCTCCGGTATCGACCCGATGAACTCCGCCGGATTTGACTTAGGGCCCACCCTTTCCACCCGTAAAGTGACTCGCACTCCCTGGTCCAATCCGGTTCCGGGGAAATCAAGAACAGTCATAATACGCGCCCCCTTCTCTGGATCTCCATACAGTATTACCATCCCATCTTCCGTCTCGCTCGAGACCAGATACAGATCGAGCGCCTCTTCAGGGTTCGGTGTCGAAAGGACTTCTTTAGAGTGCGGAGACTGTGTCGCCATGACCCAGAGAACTGTCTTCGGCCTGATATGCAATCCTTCGGGGTCGGTGATCACGAATGTTTCTGTGGCCGCATCGGGTCCGAAGGCTTCCGCGGCGGCCGCATCAGGTCCGTCGGTTTCAGCCTCGGCGCCCAAAAGAAGAGCCAGCAGCGGGTCGGCTGCACGAGCCGCTGGCTGCTGTTCAGACTGAGACGGCGGCATTCTATGCAGGGGCCTGTACGAGGGCCGTTTTCCGGGAAGCTTGTCGAGATCGGGTTTCCTTGCCACCAGCGCGATCGTTGAGAGCGGATCATCCTCCTTCATAAGGTCATCTACCGCCGTACTGTCGAGTCTATCGGTAATCCGTTCGGCGATCGTTTTAAATTCATCGGTCGCGACGATCGCATTAAGCGTATTTTCGACGATATCGTCGGCGACATCGTCGACCGGTATCGCCCGCCGGTCATCAAGGACGTTCCCAAGGAACTCCTTCTTCTTATGATACTGCCTGCGCGCCGCCCAGCAATACACCATTATAGCGCCGTTTTTGAAGCGATCGAACCATGCTTTCTTTTTCGGATAACGATCCCTCTTCAGTTTCTGCAGGAAGACATTGACCGCCGGGATCCGGGAACCGGCCATGCTGAGCGTAAGCGGCAAAATGACCGGCGTCGCCTTAAGTTCATCCATAACATCGACGAGGAACGCCTGAAATCCATGCCAGCTTGCCATCTCGCCGCAGATACATATCTCCTTCGGCTTTTTCCCCTGGGCGACAAGTTTCTTGTTAACCCGCACCGCCTCACGAAGGATCCTCTTGATCTCTCTCAGAACCGCCGGCTGGAGCCGCGAAAGATACCGGTTATCCCGTGGGTTATCCCTGTCGAGGCTAAGCCCGGTAACAGCACTCATGATATCACGGGTAAGATCATTCGTCCCGATCTCATAGAACGTTATGTCAGGATCCTGGAGGAGCGATCTGATATTTCGCGCAGCTTTTCGAGTCTCGACCATGATCCCGATCTCCATTCCTTCAAGATTCTCTCTCATCCTCTGTGCCATAGCGCCGGTCCCGGAAACAGAACGGATCGCCGCCGCCTGCCGGCTTCTGAACGACCGTTCATCATCTGATCTGACAAGACGATCAACATCCAAGCACTGTTCAACCATCGGATAATGCATCCTCAGGTTTGTATGTTCTTTTCTGGCTTCAAGGATCGCCCTGGTTTGTATGTCGAGTATTTCGGCGCCGAGTTTACTCTCGTAGAACGCGAGACCATATTTCGACCTGATGCCGCTGTTCTGGGCCACAAAATTGTGGATCATCGTACGTTTGTCCGGCTGATAGTCGATCGATCGTATGTTGACAGGATCGTTAATACCCACGGCATTTGCAAGGTCTTTAAAGTAGTTACTCATGCAGACAACCAGCCGATCTTTCGCCTGTTCGTAAGCGGCGGTATCGACCTGCCTGTTTGCGAGCGCATCGGAGCGCGTCTTCTGGAACGCCGCCAGGAAGGCGGGGAGCGGTCTCTCGGGACCCTGTCCGTCATCAAGCGTATATTCGTCGGTCCACATATACTCCGTTCTGAAGAGCCCTATGCCGGCCGCAAAAAACGGCCTGCCGCCCCTGGGCGGCCCTTTGACGGCAAGACGGGCCTCATCGACATTTTCGACATTCGCCATAAGATCGACCGTCTGGCCGGTATCGCCCATCTTTACGGCTTTTGAAGAGTCCGTTACCCGTTCTTCAATATATTCCTGCAGAGCGCGCTGCCTGGCGATCGAACGCTTATAGACATCAACGGTCGTCTGGCCGGGGCAAAAAGTGATCTCGGCATTCTCGGATGTGCCCGAACGGACAAATACCATTTCCCGATTGATCTCATCAGTAAATGAACTATCCACCGGCGTCCAGTCCGAATCGCCGCGTTTGTTTTTGATCGCGGTATCGAACAGGCGCGTTATCGCTTGGCCGCAATGCTCATATTCCCGTTCGGGAAGATCGAGGACAAGAATGGGAACGCCGACGTCTTTTGCCGCTATAACCCAATGTGAGGTAGATGTGGCATTATGGGTAATCAGCGCTCTTATGTTATAATGCCCGGTGAGGTAATGGATCTCTTCGGGAGTGAGCTGATCCACAAAAAGCACCAGCGGCTCTGTCCGGTCAGCCCTCCTGAGCGTACGGACCGAAAGCTTTCTGTTCATAAAATCGGTCATATTTTTACCCGGATTATTCAGATAGTACCAGAACCGGCAGAAAGTATTTATAAAGATCCCCTGGTCGTCTCTATTTTTGAGCTCTCCGTTCAAACGTCTTCTGTTTCTATTAATACGGGCGAGGATGCTCTTCTCGGCGCTGCTTCGTATCCCGAAATACACCCTGACGGTTTTCCGCCACCATCGCTCGCTGAAATGGATATCCTCGATCTTTTCCTGAAGCTCGGCATTTTCTTCGCGAATACTCACAATTTTAGCGGCCGAGACATCCATTGATTGCTTGGCCTTGTCATGCCATTCCCGCAGGAGCGCCATAATAAACCTCAGCCGCTCGAACGGCGGCATGTCGACTTTTTTATCAAACTCATCCGAAAGCACCCCCAAATTCGTGATCGCTGCCCGAATAAGAGCGATCCCTCCCGGCATGGACCTAGATTCATTTTCGATCTGTCGTATCTTGCTTTTGATCATATCTGAAAGGGTATCGGAATCCAGATCACCTTCCCTGATCAACCGCTTAAGTCTCGACGGCTCACCGATCCTCATCTGTTTGGTCTGCAGCTGCGCCGCCAATCCGGTCGTGGTAAAATTCGGCACGCTCGCGTCCGCGCGGAAGTCGGTACCACCCTTCAGAACCGTAAATTTCCTCAAGATGTCATCGAGCAGAATCTTAAATTGTTCTATTGCTTTTTCAGCCGTTTCATCGGCATCCCGCTGAGCGCCCGCACCCCGCTCTATACGGTACCGCTGAACAACAACACGGATCCGTCGCGCGTTGTAATCATCCACCTGACCATAAACCGACGGGAGAGCTTCGATGACCGCTCTATCGCCATAATTTCTTCTGACGCGATCCGCCAGACTCGTCATCCTCTTCTCGACACCGTCCCGAACTCTTGTCGCCATAAGAATAACCGGCCCCTCATCGTCTTTGGTCAATTCGATATTGAACTGCTCGGTATTCGTAGAGGTCACCTCTATGGCAACCTTGATCGCTAGGCGTTCACCGAGCGACAACTGCATGAACCCCGCGTCGGTCAGGGACGGCGGTTGGGGCTCCGCTTCGACAGAAGGATCATCCTGCGCCGTCGGCGATTCGCGGCGGGGCTTCTCTTTTTCCTCGGCATTTTTTTTCATCCACTCAAGTATCAAATCTCTCACCACTTCTTCGGCCCAATCACGCGCCTCCGTCCCCGGGTCTTCTTCAGGTCTACCGGATATTGCCTGCGCCTTCCTGTCAAATATCGCCTGCGCCGCGGTAACAACATACTGATCGAGCCCTCGAAACTTTACTACATCGCCATACGCTTCGGGATCGAATACCGGTGGAAATTCATCGGGTGAACCATATCCATCCCCTGTGTAGATCCCCGCCAATTCCAATTCTTCTGCATCCAGCACCCTATCACGGATAACCCCTTCGGCTTGTCTGAGATCGGCTTCGTGCGGCCCCATACTTTTGTCTTCGAGTAACTCAACCGGAAGCTCTTCTTCATCTTCTGGAGCCGGAGGCTGTCTGGCCGTCTTCGGTCTTCTCGTCGGGGTCCTGATCGAAGGGGGAACCTGCCACCCCAATGTTTCATCACCAAATTCAGGGTCGCCAAACGCCCGGCCGAGAACGTTTGAACTGGTAAAATCTAACATTTTCGTTAATCTTTTCTGCCCCTCTACACCTCGATACGTTTCGAAAGCCTTTTTTGCTCCCAATAATTTTTCCGCTTCAAAGAACCTCCTCCACGACATTTCCTGATATTCTATATTGAGCCGCTGGATCGCTTCCGTTGAGAATACATTAAAAAGGCCGCTTGCACTTATGCGAGCACCGGAAGCTCCGCGGCCTTCCGCAAGTAGCGTCCCAGGTGTCGCGGCCTTTCTCCGATCGGTAAGCACGATATAGCCATACGCCATAGCGACTTCAATATCCCGCGCGAGATAAAATATCCCCTGCCGTCCTTTATAATTTTCATGCTCACCTATACCGTTGAGATGCTTCAGGTCAACGCTGCCCCAGGGAGTCTCTATAACCTCGTTTCCGTCGGGTTCAATAACCGCGACTCCCTGCTCCATGCTTTCGACCAGGCTCGCAAGCGTGAACGAAGATCCGGGACGAAGGTCATCCTGATCGCTCGTCGGCGAGGCGCGGCCCTCAATCACATACCCCTCATCTTCAAGCTTTTTCAAGAGGATCCGCTCCATAAATCCCTTTTTGCCCAGATCTTTATTTTCACCATATCGAGTAACATGCAGGCCTTCTATCTCGATATCTTTTCCGGACAATTCTCTCGCCACCTCTCCTAAGCGTCTTTCGACAACTTCAACTTGAGTCTGATATCCTACGAAATCATTCTCAAATGAGATAACCACCGGATCTTTGAACGCCGGGATCATAGCTAAATCGTACACGATCTCTACATTCACATCTCGTTGCCAGGTAGCGGCACCATATGTATATGGCGGGACAACGACATAGATCTTTCCGACCGGCACCCGGCCTTTTCTAATCATCCATATCCAGTTCCCATGGTCCGGCGCTTCACTGGGATCACCGATATCGATATGTTCGTC
This sequence comes from Candidatus Omnitrophota bacterium, assembly GCA_043825275.1. Classification (GTDB taxonomy): domain Bacteria; phylum Omnitrophota; class Gorgyraeia; order 2-01-FULL-45-10; family JBDRSA01; genus JBDRSA01. The sequence continues at coordinate 7,208 of JBDRSA010000145.1, read as the reverse complement.
AAAGACGACGACATCCCTTCCTTCCTGTATCGTACCGTCAGCTATCTTGCCTTTCACCCAGTTCACGAACTGGTCATGCCAGGTATCGACTCCCACCGTCTTGATCGTCGCCCGTTCGGGGTCTACTCTATCTTCCCCGCTCGGCGAGGAGCGCTCTTTCGGCTCGAGCGTCCCATCTTCCGGCACGGTCTCGAACGGCTTTAAGGGGTCGAGGTTCCCGATCGGCGTCGTGCCTGGTTCACGCGGCGCGTATGGCGTACCGCCATTTGTCCGGGCTCCGGTGGCGTATTCGCTCGATTCGAACGCGTCGACCATCTGCCCGGCGAGCTCCCTCATTCCCTTATTCCCGCACCGCGTAAAGTTCTGCCGGTCCCAGATATTGATAAGATAGACCTGAGCTCGTGAGAGGCCGACATTCATCCTTCTGCGGCCGTCGATGGGGCTCGCAAGAAAACCGACTTCCTGTTTCGGGTTCGAGACGACCCAGGAAACAACGACCGCCTTCCATTCTGAACCGATCGCTGAATCGACCGTCTGTATCCTGAGCGAGCCGTTCGAGAAATCCTCTGCCGGAATAAAGTCCTCGCCGAGTTTGAGCGCCATACGGACCGCCTTGGCTCTCTCGACTGCTCCTTCAGGATCATTCCTTTTGGCAAGAAACGCCTCCAGAGGTCCCCGCCACTCGGCAGCCTCACGCGCCGCTTTCTGCGGCGTATTGGGATGATAGAGATGCGCTATCCTGATCCAGATCGGGCCATCATCCGACAATTCATCCTCAAGGAGCCCTCGCAAAGCGCTGAACTCCTCATCAGTTAATCTGCCGCCGTTCTCAATAACGCGGAGCGCCTGGTGTATCCGAGCGAGCGTATAGAGCATCCTGTTCGCGAGGTTTACTTGCGCCTTATACGGGCTGATCACCGCGATATTCTCGCTCGAAAGATGTTCGTGATTTACGAGCCAGTCGACCCAGGTTACGATACGGTTAGCCTCGCCCCTGTTGATCCTGCTGTTGCCATCGGCCCCTTCCGGGTTCTTCCGCCCCGTATCATCCTCGATCAGGACGCCGTTATAGTCATTCATCGCTTTAAGTCTGCCTCCATAGAACGGCTGGCTCACCGCGACAAGATCGCGGCCGCTTCGCCACTGTTCGGGAAAAAAGTGGCTATCGATCCGCGTCTTCTTAAAAACACATTCTTCTTCCGGCACGTCGTACTCGCCAAAGAGATCGAGCACCTGTTCAAGGAGCGATATTCTGAACCGGTCGAGCGTATCGACCTCGACACCCGTATCGCGTTTTGCCTGGCGCCGCGCGTTTCTGTCGGGAAGGACCTCATTGAGCGGCGTAACATCATCGGGCCGGCTCTCATACGGGCCTTCCACAAATACCCGCCCTTTCCGCGCAACAACACCATTCACGCCCTTCGGTATACCGCCTTTGAAATCCTCCTTAACATTATTAGCATCTTCATCATTTACCCCGTTAGCCGGCAGCTGGGCGTGATCGCCGCCGAGCGTCGCGGAACAGATCTTCTGGAGCCGGCAGAGCGGCAGGAATGTCTCCGCGACCGTCGCGCGGCTCCCTTCGTCGATCGTGACATAATGAGCTTGAATAAGCCGGTCGAAGAACCGCATAAAATCCGCATCGCTGAACATGCCGCCGGTCGTTCCCGTGATCATGTTGGTGACTTCCTCCTTCACGATCGCGGCGAGGATCTCTTTCTTTCTTCCGTGGAGTTCGAGAATCCTCGGATGGATCTTGTCAGAACGGTTGCCGACGCGCGCATACAGGAAGTTCGCCTCATCGAATTTTTTCTTTAGCTCTTCATCGGATAGTCTGTTTATGTTCTGAACCATCCGCAGGATAAGCTGGTCGATACCGCCATGTGTTTGGGAAAGTCCCCGTATCGACGGTGCGCCAGTACCGAGGATCTGCCTGATCCTGTTATCCCCCGCGACCGCCACGACCGTTATGATCATCAGCGCCATAACGGTCGTTTTGCCGGTTCCCGGCGGCCCCTGAAAGAGGCTGAATGGAATAAGCGGGTTCGCGCCGTTGACGATGCTCGCGCGCTGTTCATCAGAAAGCGTCAGTCCGAGGTTCTCTTCGAGTCTCGTGACACGTTCCTCAAGATACACGTTCACCTCTTTAATCTCCGCCTGACGCTTGTCATCCGGAATATCGATCATTATTCCCATCGCGCGGTGCGCCATCTCGAACTGTGTCCTAATGGGACGAAGCTTTTCCGGGTCATCACACTTCTCTCCGAGATCTAATCGACCGCCCTTTTTCGTAGGCGTCATGAGCGGGCCTGTTGTGCCGTTGGCGCCTTTCAATTCCCTGAGGACTTTCTGGAGCGTATCGCGCTGGTTGATCCATGAAACATCCCTGACCCTGCTCATTGTGCCGCCGCCCTTAAAGCTTGTTTGAAGATCCTCAATGCGCGATTCGTAATCCTCGTCATGCGGCGGAAGGTCAAATTTTACGACACCGGTCCGGGAATCCGCTTCGGTGACTATAAAGAATTCGGTCTCTTCCTCTTCATCATCCTGAGCCTCCTCACCGGCAGCTGCATGGGGATCCGTTTTGCCGGCGGCTGCGTCCCGCATCTGTCGGTCCTTCGCCTTTTTGCCTGCGGGTGCCTGGGGGCCCTCTTCGTCGGCAGCCGCCTCCGGCCTCTTGCGGGCCTTCACCATAATGAGGTCCCCTCTTCTGATCCCTCCTCTTCTGAATACAACACCCCGTAAGACAAGACTGTCAGGCGTTACATAACATCCATTGAATGAAAAGTTCCTGCGGTCCTTCCGTTTTTCACGCGCCTCATCGCCGGCGGCCATAGCTTGTATGATCTTAAAATCGGCCTCAAGCCGCGGGACCCATACATTGGCCGCGGCATGCTGAATGATCCGCTGGGCGAGCTCAAGATAGTTCGGGTCGGGGGCGTGTTGATAGTGCTCCAGAACGAGCCGCGCCACGTTGAAAGCGAGCCTGAAAAGTTCTTCCCGCCTCTGGGTGACTTCATGGGGCGCGCCTGAAACTTCGGCGGTCCTGTTGAATTCCCGCGCCGCTTTCTGAAGGAGCGCCCTGAACACCTCGTCACGCGCTTCCTCATGCCGCATCATAACTTGCGCGTTCTCATTGATCACACGGATATCGCCGCTTTCCGCGATCGTGCTCGCGCGCCGCGCGACCTCAGCCTTTATCGTATCGATCCCTTGGTAGACCCCCGCCACAGCCGGATTTTCCCGAGTAACTTCGGCGCCGGCGACATTTCTTCTCGATTCGTTCTCTGTGATCCTGTTCAACACCTGTTCAGCGGTGGTAAAGCGTCCGGCCTCTAGATGCGTACGTGCGGCCGCGGCCGCCTGCTCGATGACTTCTATTCTTCCCCTACTCTCGGTAACGACGCGGTCCTGATGGGGGGCCGCCTCAAGCGCCGTCTTAGCGGAAGCGAGATCGCCCCGGCCGGCAAGCTCTGACGCCCTCCGGCATGCCGGCAAATTATCCTGTATCGCTTTCGCGGCGCTGTCCGCGGGATGGGCGTCAAGATATGAGCCGCACCGCGCGGACGCTTCATCAAGCGATCCCGCGGCGTAGAGCGCGCGGATAGTGTCAAGCTCCGCTTTCCGCTCTTCAAATTCACGATGTACCTCGGCAAGTCCGCCGCGCAGCGCCTCAAGCGCCGCGTAGCGTGATTCATCATCGGACCTCGCTCGCCTCGTTCCGCGGCGTGAACGTATCTCAGCCATTTTCCGCTCGGTCTCCCGGACAGCGTTCGCCAATCTCGTCAACGCCCGGTCACGCGGCGCGTCGTCCTGTTCAAAGAGATGTTCGGCCATATCACGATAGTCGTTCGCGGTCAGCGCTTCTCTTGCCCTCGCAAGCCCCGCCTCAGTCTCCCCTTGAAAGCGTCGTACCCTCCCGGTAATTCTCCGGCACGCCGATTCCACTACATCACAGACAATGATCCGCCGTCCTGTCGCAACATCCAGAAGAAAAGCTAAGAGTACTACATCCCTTTTATCATTGATCCTTCTCAGATTATCCGGTTCAAAGTACTCAAGAAGCCGTGAGATCACATTATCATCGACCAGGCATTCAAGCATCCAGAGCGCGATCTTAAATTCGTCGGCGCTTAAGGGGTTCCCCCGGTCAAGGACCAGCTCCACCAAAAGGCCGACGCCGGCCGCCTTGATCTCTTCGGGAAACATTCTGAGCGCGTATGAGTTCCCGAATTTTATCTCGGCCTCATTCGAGCGCTGTTTGATCCCCTCAGGACCCTGCAGCAAACCGGCTTCATTCGCCAACCCTTTCCTGAGCTCCGTAAGCGCGCGCTCATGGTTTCCGTTCCGTTCGTGCGCGATAGCGGATCCGACAAACACCAGAAAGCCTTCTTTCTGGCACTGTGGTTCATCCGGAATGTACGCCGCCGCCTCATTGGCTCTCTCGAGCGCTTCTTGATATTCTCCCCGGACGATCAAACGGTTCGCCTCCTCCATTTTGAAAGACATCCGGGCCGGCGTGCTCCAGGGCAGGGCGTTGTCCAGGATATCCAGCGACCTTTGGTAGGCGCGATCGCTCGTTTCCGCCGTGGTACCGGCCGCGGCGCCTGAGTGAGCGTGATCATACCCGAGATTACGCATGATCATCGAATGCATAATAGAGAACCTCATCGGGATCGCGGCCATCGGCTGCTCCAAAATGTAGCCGGCAATGGCGCGGAACGCTTCGCGTTCTCCGGTAAGAAACGCGATCAGCGCGAAATGGTGGACGGCCCCCGGTTCGCGTCTGTCCGGAAGCGCGTCCGCATACCGCCTACAGAGATTTCGCAGGGCCCGGCGCACGCCGGGGTTGTACGTGCCCGCTGTCATGAGAAATTCTACGATCTGTTCCGGCGTCGAGTCCATCACCATGTCGTGTACCTGCGCCTCATCATCCGGTGAAGACGGCTCCGTTTCGCCGGAGGATAGGTCTATAACCCGCTGCGCTATCAGCCCCCACTCATCGAACGCCCGCCAGGCCTCACGCTTCTCTCCCGAAAACAGGAGCGCCATCGCGTAAGCGGAAAGGAGCCTCAATCGGTCGGAACTGACCAGCTGAGCCGTTATCGTTCCGGCGTCAACAAGCTCCTGACGCCTCTGAACTTCAATTTCGAGGGCTTTCCGGTAAAACCGGGCCGCGTCCCGGAAAAGTTTCGCGTGCATCGCGATCTGCGCCAAGTGAACGTAATAGTCCATAGCTGCTCTTTTGTTCTCGGTCCTATCGAACCGCCCCTCAGTACTGTCGATGTCGCCGCGATGCCGCGCAAACATCGCTTCGCAGGTCGCGTTGAACGCGTCACGCCTATCGGTCGCGCTGGGGTACGCGTCGCCGAAATGGGCAACCGTCTCAGCTGCGTGCGCATAGAGATTGACGTTCCGGAAATCGGGGTCCTCAACTATCTGCCCCACCTCCCGCTCCGAACGTACCGTAGCGGTGAAGACTTCCCGGGCGTCTTCGTTGCTGCTGATAAAAAGGTGTACGTACGTATCGACATATGCGCTCTCCACAAAATCCCGGATACTCGCTTCTAATGCCGGGATAAACGCGGCCGAGGGTGCTTCTTCGCTCGCTGTCGTCTGCCCCGCGGGTATCCGTTGCGCAAGCTCTTGCGCCGCCTGGTCCGCGGCTCCTTGATATACCGAGAGAGAAAAAAGGCTTTGCGCGGGGACCCCGTTTATCGCGGGGCCGCACCTGCGGAAGCGCTCTTCCAGCCGGTGATCGGCGCAGATGTTCGCAAGATCCCTTGCTACCGCGACCCCGACCCAGTGGTTCTCCCGGGCGATCGCTCGCGAGATCGCCTCAAAACGCGTGAAAAATTCCTCGTTCTCAGGATCGATCGCGCTTTTCCCCGCGTCGATCTCGGCGTTCCCTACAAGCACCCCGTGGTTCTGAACGACATGCCGTAACAGAAGAGTATTGCCGTTGAGATCTTGAGGCCCGAACATGATCGCGAAACGCATCATACTGTGAAGTATCTCCGGACTGTATCGCTCCCATTGTTCCGGCCGGAATAGAATATCCGTAATACGATCAAGCGTCAGATCGATATGACACCTGCTTCCGGAGCGCCTGACGCCCCGCGAAACAGCCAGATGCATATCGGCGTCGCCGGAACTCCTGCGGCGCTCGAGCTCGGCGATCATCCGGAAGAAAAGCTCGACCGATCGCTCGTCGATCTCTGGGTCCCTGCCAAGCTGCTGGAGCAGATGGCCGCGTTCATAGGCGCACTGCATAAGAAAGGTGAGCGTTTTGTCATCCATCTGACCCACCTCAAGATCGCCTCGCTCAATATCCCCGAGCAAACTCTGCAAAGCTTTCTCCGCGGTCACATAGTCTTCTGAGATGAAGACCTCTGATGGCGTTAAATGAGCCCGTACCGCTTCCCGGGCGTCTCTTCTCGCCTGTTCATCTTCGCTTGAAGCCTCCCTTGAAGCCATCCGCCGTAAAAATCTTCCGGCTATACCGAGCACCCTGTCGCCGGTCGCTCCAGCGTCGGTCGCCTCAGGCGTCTCGTTCAATCCCTGCGCATCAAGCTCCAGAGCCCGATCCAGGAGGCCGTCGATCCTGCCGGAGACATCAGCTTCGGCTCCGCGGTCACGATGGAGCGTCGTCGCCAGGAGCCTGAGCCCTCTCGAAAGGTGCATAACCACCGACCGGTAATTCTCCTGATAATCCTGGTTGTCAGGCGACCCCGCCAGAAGCCCCTTGTAATACTCGACAAGTTCCTCAAAGAGCTCGACCGCTCGCTCGCAATTTTCCACCCCGCCAAGCGCTTCATACGCTATCGCAGTGACCTGCAAAAGCTGCGTCATAGTGTCCTCCGGTGAATAGTTAAAGATCCGGTTACGGGCATCGCCCCCGGATGCTAACCCCTCTATCGTGAGCGCTCTGAATACGGTGAGATATCTTTCGGACATGCTTACGACCCTCTGCAGAAATTCATCGTCTTCCCGGAATATGAAGAATTCGCCGTAGACATTGAGGAGGTTCCCCCATGCGGTAAGTTCGGCAAGATTCGCCAGAGGACTTATCGTTTCGTAATAGGCAAGCTCCGAGGCCAGGCGCAATTTTCTTCGAACATACGCTTCGACGCAGGCGGTGTAGAGACTCGACAGCCAGAACATGCGCCACGCTTTCCCCTCTATTTCTACGGCAAGATTCCTCTCAG
>JBDRSA010000144.1:0-28368 GCA_043825275.1 Candidatus Omnitrophota bacterium | reverse complement strand
CCCCGCACCACGTAGGGTGCGGGGCTTTCGATCCTCTCCCCAAGGGGGGAGAGGAGAGGTAATGAAAAAGAATAATTTTCTCCAATGATTAAGGAGGGTTGTGAAGCGTTCGATATGTTATTTTTTGATCGGTATTCTTCTTGCGACTTTAAGCGGGTGCGCCGTTATTCAGCCCATTACGCAGCTTGCGGGGGGCACGATCGGCGCGGCGACAAGCATCGTGAAAACGACCGTTCAGGGAGTTACCGGCCTCGCCGGAACGGTCGTCAAGAGCGCGGCGAAAGTAGCGGTGCCCGCCGCGAAAGGGGCGGCGATGGCGGCTCCTTTTCTGTAGCGGGCCGATCACAAGCGGATAAAGGAGGCGGCAGTGGTAAAAATATGTGTTGCAGTATTGCTTCTCGCGGCTTCTTTTCTTTTATGGGCAAAAAAGGCGCCGCATGAACGAATGTATTGAACGGGATCTCGGCGAACAGCCGATCGCGCGGATCATGGCTGAACGCGGCCTGAAGCCGCACGATATCGTGGCCGGCTCAACCGAGCAGATCACCCACAAGATGGTGTCGCGCGCCGCCAGGGGGAGAAGGTTGACGTCCCCCGCGCAGCGTAAGATCCTTGCCGCGCTCAACAAAACCGCCGGAAGCGCTTACTCACTGAAGGACCTATTCAATTATTGATTTTTCTATCGTCATTGCGAGGAGCGACAGCGACGAAGCAATCTCTGTCAGAATTACAAAAAAAGACCCTCGCTTCCTGCCAGAGGCAGACAGATGCTCGGGAGATTGCTTCGCTTCGCTCGCAATGACGGAACGAACGAGATTGCTTCGCGGAGTTTACCCTGAATCGAACTCGTTCTGGTTCAGGGCTCGCAATGACGAAATGTGGTAGAGATTGCTTTGCGCTATGCGCTACGCGCTTCAGGCGGGCTTGAGCAGTTTCGACAGGAGCTCCGTCAGTTCGACGAGATTAACGGGCTTCACAAGATAATCGCAGGCGCCCTCGCGGAACGCGTCGTCGATAATGTCTTTGTCGTTGATCGCTGTCAAAATGACGATCTTTATGTTCTCGCTGATGTTCCTGATGTTCTTGAGTACGATGAGTCCGTCCATGCCGGGCATCCTGATGTCGAGGAGCACGATGTCAGGGGTGCTCGTCTTGATCTTCATCAGCGCTTCCTCGCCGTCTCTGGCGGCGGAAACCGAAAAGCCGCGCTCGGCCAGGAACGCGCTCAACAGCTCCCTGTTCTCCGATTCATCGTCGACGATCAGAATATCTCCCGCGCGCTTTTCCGCTGCCCTCATGTAGGACGGTTTTTTCAATACCTTGACGATCTCGCCGACCATGTGGGGGCTCGATGGATCCCGCTTCACTATTTCCGAGATGTTGTACGCGAATTTATCCGTCTCGGATCCTTCGTCGGGCTCGTTCTCCGACAGCATGATGATCGTGATCGCGGCGTCGAACTCGCGGATCTTTTTGATCGCCGCGATGCCGCCGTCCGGCTTGATATGTTCGTCTATGACAATGAGTCGGGGCCGTTCCTTCTGCAGTTCAAGAAGGGCCTCATTGGAATTGGGGACACAGACGACTTTATAGCCCTGGTGCGAGAGGATCTCATAGAGCCGGTCCCGCATATCCACGCTTCTATCCGCTATCATGACCGATTCGAACATGCGCGCCTCCTTTAAATGCAAAGAGTATCATATTTCCACGCGTTTGGCAAGCCGAAGAGCGGGATGGCGGCGCGAAAGAAAAGAAGATTTTTTATGGCGCAACGGCGCGGGGAGTTGTACAATAGGAACAGAAGGTCATAGAATACGGTAAAATCTTACTATACGATAAAAGGACGGGCGAGCAATGAGATATCGCGCGGGTTCTCTTACGCTTCGGTTCCTCACGGTCGCGATCGCCCTCGGCGCGCTTTTCGCGGCGCGGGCCGGGATATGCGCCGATCCGGAACGTTCGATACAGCAATTGGAGGAATACAAGAGTCGGATCGAGAGCTTTAAGATGAAGATGGACGAACGCCTGGAGGGCGGCGCGGCGAAAGATACCATGGACCGTATGTTCAGAGAGCGGGGCATAGAACGGTCCCTGAGCTATGTGGAGAGCTGGAGCGATCTGCTGTACCGCGCCTATCATCGGGCCGACAATAAAGGGCCGCGGGGGTATATACAGCGCCATATCGAAGATCTCGAGAGGTCGATCGATCAGATCGCCGCGGGCGGCGTTGTTACCCGCGAAGATATGGAATACTTCGAGGAAGGCATGCAGGCCTGGGAAGAGAAGTCCGCGTGGATCGAGGGGTATTTTTTCAGAGGGTACCTGATACAGGCGACGATCTTGGCGCGGGCGCTGGAAAAGAAACAGATAGTCAGCGAACAGATAGCCGAAGCTGACGGCGGCCTGGTCTCGGCGCGCCGGAAGAACGACAAAGAAGACCTCGCCCGGCTGGAGCTCTTGAAGTCGAGACTCGACGGGCGTTTTCGAATGGTGGCCGAAGAGGAAGAGGCCGCCCGGCAAAAGAGAGATGCTTTTCTGGAGAGGATCGATATGGTCATCCGGGAGCCGGCGTTTATTTCTCTCGAAGAGCGCGCAAAGGACTGAGCGTGAGAACCGGAAAAACTTGTTTGACCGCGGCGGCGCTCCTTCTTCTCGCTTGTACGGCATCCGTCGTCCCGAACGGGGCCGGCGAGGTCTATTATCAGGACCCTGATCAGGACGAACGCAATAAGAGCGTCCTGGAGGGGTTGCCGGGAAGCTGGATCGAAAAAGCGCCGCGAAGGATCAATTATTTTTCGGTCGTGAACGACGGGGAGTCGGCTCTGTGGATAGCGTACCTTCGTTCCGAACACGCCTCAAAATACGTGACCACGATACCGCTGAAGGAAATAAGCGTTTCTGTCGATCGGGACCTGTTCCTTAAGGGTACCGCGACGTATTGGATGGATTTTAAGCCCTATCATCAGGCGGTGCTGCCGCCCAAAGAGGTTCCGATCGTCGGGCGGATATCCCACGACGGGTCCCGCATCGTTCTTGAGGAAGAGCGGCCGAAGTTCACGGTCGGCCGGTGGACGGGAGAATCGGAATATACCGTTACAGTTTTGGAGCGTCATCATGAGTGATATACGGCCGTTCAGGTCCGGATACGCCGCGATCATCGGAAAGACGAATGTCGGAAAGAGCTCTATTCTGAACGCCTTGGTCGGCGAGAAGGTCGCGATCGTTACGCGTAAACCCGAAACGACCCGTGACAGGATCCTCGGGATCTTGACACGCCCCGACGCGCAGGTCGTTTTTGTCGATACGCCCGGTATTCACAAGCCGAGAAACCTCCTTGGAAAGAGCATGACGCGGACGGCGAAGGAGGCGCTTGATGAGGTTGACACGGTCGTTTTTGTCATCGACGCGAAAGGCGGGATCGGCCATGTGGAAGCGATCATTTTTGATCTCCTGAAAAAATGTCCGGTCCCGATCATACTCGCGATCAACAAGGCCGATCTGGTCAAAAAGCCGAAATTGCTCCCCCTGATCGATCAGGCCTCGAAGCTCTGCGGGTTTAAAGAGATCATTCCGACGTCCGTAGTAAACGGCGATAATATGGACGTTCTCCTGGAGAAGATCATCGAAAATCTCCCCGAAGGGCCGAAGTATTTTCCCAGCGATCAACTGACCGACAAGAACGCCCGGTTCATGGCCGCGGAATTGATCCGCGAAAAAGTGCTGTTCGCGATGCGCCAGGAGATCCCGCATTCGGTGGCGGTGGTCATCGAGGAGTTTAAAGAACGCGAGGAGAAGAAGAAAAATTATTATATCCGCGCCCTGATATATGTGGAGAAGGTTTCACAGAAGAAGATCGTTATCGGTAAAAAAGGGCAGATGTTGAAAACGATCGGCAGTAACGCGCGAAAGGATATCGAGCGCTTTCTGCGCCGGAGCGTTTTCCTCGAACTCTGGGTCAAAGTCTGCGAAAATTGGCGCAATGACGCGGCGATGCTGCGTCAGATGCGGCAGGAATAGGGACCGATCCTTTGGGGACCTCCGGAAAGCGACAGGTGATCAGCGCAAGCAGGCGGACCGACATCCCCGCCTTTTTTTCGGGCTGGTTCATGAAGAGGATCGAAGACGGTTTCTGCGCCGTCCGGAACCCTTATAATCCGGGACAGATCGCCCGTGTCAGTCTCGAACCGGACGATGTAGAGGCGGTCGTCTTCTGGACGAGAGATCCGGCGCCGCTGATGCGGCGGCTTCCGGAGCTCGACCGGAGAGGTATCCGGTATTATTTCCTTTATACGCTCATCGGTTATCCCCGCGCGATCGATCCGGCTGCGCCGCAGGTTTCGAAAGCGGTGCGGACGTTCAGGGAACTCAGCCGGCGGATCGGAAAAGAGAAGATGGTCTGGCGGTACGACCCGATCTTTTTCTCAAAGCGTACGCCGTACGGCTGGCACAAAAAACGGCTGGGGTATCTCTTCAGGAACCTTCGGGGATATACCGACCGCCTGGTCATCAGCTTTATCGATCCCTACCGCAAAACGAAGCTTCGGATGAGGAAGGAAGCGGGGCGCGGTTTCGCTGTTCCCGAGCGGTCGTTCGACCCGGAAACGTACCGCGGGATAGCGCGGTATATCGGCTCGGCCGCGAAGGATGCGGGGATCGGGGTTCGGGCCTGCTCGGAAGAGATCGATTGTACGGCGTACGGTATCGAGCGCGGAAAGTGCGTTGATGACGAATTGATCGGCGCGATCACCGGGCGGCGGATAACGCTCAGGAAAGACCCGTCACAGAGAAAACTGTGCGGCTGTGTGGTCTCAAAGGATATCGGCGTGAATAATACGTGTTCGTTCGGGTGTACGTACTGCTACGCGACATCAAGTATGAAGTCGGTCAGGAAGAATATGAAAGAACATAATGAGGATTCACCGTCATTGGTCGGCAGCTATGAATAAGAGGATACCGTTCCTCGCGCTCACTCTTTTGGCGGCCTTCTGCGGAGCGCTCCAAGCCGGACAGGAGGCAAGGCGCGAAGAGGGCTTTGCGGCGCCCGGCGCGATCATTGAATTCACCAGAGCGGAGGATTTTCGCGCGATGATCCCCGTGCGGAGAGTGCGGAAAATACCGCTGCCGGAGGGGTATCACGAGGGGATCCTCGTCGAAGGAAATACGCTCTGGGTCAACAACGGAAAGGGGATCGACACGTGGCTCGTCGACCTGGCCGCGGGAAAGCTTGTCGCCGCGATCAAACCTGCCGGCGATTTTACCGAGGGGATCACCGCCTCACCCGACGGCGGTTACTGGGTGACGGACTGGGTTCAAAAGAAGCTCTACCGCGTTGAAATAGAAGAAAAAAGAATGACGGCGCGCTCGGAACGCGCGTTCGATCCGTTCCTTCCCGCGGGCGTCGTCTGGACCGGATCGAGGCTGTACATGATCGTCTGGAGACGGGGCATAGGAACGAAGTACTTCCTTCTCGAGATGAACGAAAAAGGCGATGTTATCCGTACCGCGAGGATCAGAGATATTCCCGAACCGTCGCAGCTTGCCTGGGACGGCGTCTATCTCTGGATATCAAGCTGGTTCAACGGCCGGGTATTCAAGGTCGATCCCGGGACCTTTGAGCTGAAAGGGTATTTCCGCTCCAATATTAAGAAATTGACGGGGATCGCCTGGGACGGCAAGCGGTTCTGGCTTACCGGCACGAATGAGGATCTTTATCAGGTGGAGTTTATTGAATAAGCGCAATAGTATTTCCTACCGCTCACAGAATCTTCCTTTGATTTGTCATTGCGAGAAATCCCGCGAAGCGGGATGACGAAGCAATCGTCAGGATTAATAAAAGAGACCCTCGCTTCGTCTTTCGACAAGTTTTAGGACTACGCTCGGGAGATTGCTTCGTCGCTGACGCTCCTCGCAATGACGAGAGAATGGGGCGAGATTAGCCCCAATGACGATTCTATAGCATGTCTTTGCGAGAAGGAGCGAAGCGACGACGAAGCAATCTCCCGAGCGGAGTCCTGAGTTTATCGAAGGACGAAGTGAGGGTCTTTCTTAGTAATTCTGATTGAGGCTTCGTCGCTGTCGCTCCTCGCAAAGACGGGAGCTGACCCGCCTTGACCAATCCCGTATAATATGCTATCTTTCCTATAAGACGTGATCTCCGCTAAAATATAAATATGTAAGGAAGCAATCGAGTCCCCGATGCAGACCCTTGATTTAAAAGGCCTTAAAGAACTTGTCAGAAACATTATTCTCGGTAAGAAGACGCCGAATCTTGTCGTTACCATCAAAGATAACGAAACGGGAGAAGAGTCGCCGCTTGGTTCTCAGCCCGGCGGGGCAGCGGAAAGAAGGAGCGCTACGGACGGGAAGGAGAAGGTGATCCACTCCCCCGCCCAACGGCTCATCAAGCCCTCATCGCGGTCGCCTTTTGATATTTGGACGGTTATCTACAACAATCAGGTTGTCGCGAAGGGAAAGTTCGAAGAGTTGAAGAAGGTGCTCGCGGACATTCCCCGGCAGATATTCTCGATGCCGAAGATCATTACGAAGCAGATCGTTTCATGGGCCGGATTTATCGCGCTTATGGCGGCCTGTTTTTTCGCGGGGATGCGGATGAACGGGCCTACCGAAACGAAGACGGTCATTACCGAGGCGCGGGAGAACCCGAATGCCGAGGCATACCGTTCTGAAGCGGCGGAATTGCGGGACGCCCTGCGGGAATCGCTGGAACGACTCGAAGTCCTGACATCGATCGCCTCGACGAACCTGGCGATGCAGCAGGCGAAGCCGGCCGAAACACATCGCGAAGAACCGGCAGAGGATTTCTCGAAGAAGTTAAAAGAGATGGAGCTCAGACAGCTGATCGATCTTGAGCAGAAGCGGACGGCGCTTATCCTGAAAGATGAAGAGCTGAACGGGCAGGGATTTACGGAGTTTCACATCCAGCGGCGGAGTATCGCGGCCTCCGTCGAAACGCTGAATAAAAAGATAGAACAAGTCAGGAAAAAATACGGTATTTCTTTGTAGCCGCTTCGGCGGCCGGTCAGATCTTCAGGCCGGCCGGTATCGAATCGGCCTTTTTTATGAACGCGACCCCAACAGCGCAGGTTCCATCCTCATTATCCTCGATCCGCACTACCTTGCCGATAAGCTTGTTCCCGAGTACCAGCGCGCTGTCTTCGATCTCCCTGCAGATATTGGTGGTTTTGTAATCGAGATCAAGTACGAGAAGACTTGAGATGTTCGGCTGTTTGCCGACATTGGTGATAAAAAGGATCCCCGACGCGCTCAGGTTTTTCGTGATAGCCCTCATTATCTCCGTTGAGAAGCTCTTCTCTTTCACCTCGGAAATAACGTTGTATTTGATCGGCTCATTATAATCGAATCTCAGGAACTCTCTCCGGTTCACGCTGATATCATGCATTAGTATCCCTCCTTGCCAAACAGATATTTTGAATTACCCGATCAATAGTATACAACAAATCGGACGATTTTGGAACACTTTTTTTCGTTCTTTTTTTCGTTCTTTCAGATTTTTCTTGGGATTTCGAAAAGGAGAAGGTATAATCGTAACAAAGAGGAGCAGCGCATGGAGCGATATTTATTTGACGCGGTTATCTTCGATCTTGACGGTGTTATCACAAAAACGGCTGTCGTCCACGCGAAAGCGTGGAAAACGGTATTTGACGGGTATTTACGATTACGGGAAGGCCGGGATGGCGAACCGTTCCGGGAATTCACCCATGAAGGCGACTATCTGAAATATGTTGACGGAAAGCCGCGCTATCAGGGCGTGCGGAGCTTTCTCGGATCCCGCGGGGTAACGATCCCCTTCGGGGAGCCGTCAGACCCCGCCGACCGGGAGACCGTCTGCGGGATCGGGAATAAAAAGAACGATATATTCCGAAAGATCCTGGAAGAGCAGGGGGCCGAGGTTTACGGATCCACGGTCCGGCTCGTGAAGAAGCTGAAAGAATTGGGCATCCGCGTCGGCGTCGCGTCAAGTTCGAAGAACTGCCGGGCTATTCTCGCGACCGCGAAGCTCGAGAGTCTGTTCGAAACGCGCGTCGACGGCGTTGAATCCGCCAGGATCGGCCTCAAAGGAAAGCCGGAGAGCGACATATTCGATACGGCGGCGCGAAACCTCGGAGCGGTTCCCGCGAGATCGGTTGTCGTGGAAGACGCAACTTCAGGTGTGCAGGCGGGACGCAACGGCGGGTTCGGGCTGGTGCTCGGCGTCGCCCGGGAAAACAACACCCGGGAGCTCTTGAAGAACGGCGCCGATGTTGTTGTCGCGGATCTGGCCGATGTGACCGTCGAATGGATCAACGGGTGGTTCCGCAAAAAACCGGTTCCGCTCTTTTCATCCTGGGACGTTTCCGGCGGACCCTCAGGCGTCTCCGGCGCCGGGAAGATCGCGATCAACCCGGCGTATTCCCGCTCGGCGCGCAGCGCCATTTTTTCGAAAAAGAGGGCCGTGTTTTTTCTCGATTATGACGGATCGCTGACGCCGATCGTGGAACGGCCGGAGCTGGCGGTCATGCGTGAGGATATGCGGGATGTCGTGACGAAACTTTCCAGGATCCATACCGTCGCGATCGTGAGCGGCCGCATGAAAGAGGATGTCATGAAGCTTGTATCGATCGACGGCCTTTTCTACGCGGGAAGCCATGGGTTCGATATTTCAGGGCCGGGTTTTGATCTGGTCCAGCCGAAAGCGAGAGAGACTATTCCCGTTATCGATGAGGTTATCACGATCCTGAAGAAAGAGGTGGGCTCGATTCCCGGCGCGCTTATCGAAGAGAAAAAATTCAGCGTTGCCGTCCACTACCGGCTCGCGAAAGAAGAGAGCCTTCCCGTGATCAAAAAAGCCGTTGACGCCATTTCCGCGAAGTATGACGCCCTGAAGGTGATGAGCGGAAAGATGGTATACGAGATCATGCCGGATATCGATTGGGATAAAGGGAAGGCGATCCGGTGGATCATGAACGCCCTGAAGATAGCCTGGGACGAAGCGTCCGTCATTTACGTAGGTGATGACGTTACCGATGAGTGCGCCTTCAGGGTGGTTCGCTCACGGGGCGCCGGGATCCTGGTATCCGAACAGCCGAAAGCATCGGCGGCCGATTTTTGGCTGTCGACACCAAGCGAGGTCAGAAAACTCTTTGAAAAGGCTATTTCATCTTCTTAAGGATCTGGGGGCAAAGAACGGCACAGACCCCTGGAAGCTTGTCTATGACCGGTTCAAGCCGGCCCAGGAAGGCTTGCGGGAAGCGCTCTGCGCGCTCGGGAACGGATATTTCGCGACCCGCGGGGCGATGTCGGAGTCGCCGGCCTCCCGGGTCTGCTATCCCGGAACATATTGCGCGGGTGTTTACAATACGACCCCGACATTTCTCGCCGGCCGGACTATTTACAACGAAGATATGGTAAACTGCCCGAATTGGCTCCTCCTGACATTCAGGCTCGGAACCGGCGAATGGATCACTACCGGAACGGGCAAGATCCTTCGGTATCGCCAGGAGCTCGATATGCGTAACGGCGTACTGAACCGGAAGATCCGTATTCGGGACCGCAAAGGGCGGATCACCCTGATCGAGACACAGCGGATCGTCCATATGCAGGATCCTCACCGCGCCGCGATCAAATATTCCATAACCGCGGAAAATTATGACGAATGGATCGTTGTGCGGACCGCTCTTGACGGCTCGGTCCAAAATACGGGCGTGGCGAGATACCGGCAGCTGAATACCAGGCACCTGAAGCCCGTCTCCGGCGGCAGCTTCGATAAGAGCGGCATCTATCTTTCGGTGCGGACGAGCAATTCGAAGATCGAGATCGCCGAAGCGTCGAAACTGCGCGTTTTTTCGGCGGGAAAGGAATTGCGGCCTGCCGGCAGGGTGATCGCGATCGATAAGAAATGGATCGCCCGGGAGTCCGGGTTCCGTATCCGCAGACACCACCGGTACGATGTCGAGAAGACCGTTTCGATCTTTACGTCGCGCGACCCCGACACGCGGGATCCCCTGAAAGCGGCGATCGCCTCTGAAAAGGCCCCCCAACGGTTTGAGGACCTTTTCAGGCCGCACAAGCAGGCGTGGAGTTCTCTGTGGCGTATCTGCGACATCAAGATAGACGGGGACCAATTCACCCAGAAGGCGCTCAGGCTTCATATCTTCCATCTCCTTCAGGCGGCATCGCTTCATAATATCAAGATCGACGCCGGTATCCCCGCGCGCGGGCTGCACGGCGAGGCGTATCGCGGCCATATTTTTTGGGACGAAATGTACGCGCTCCCGTTCTTTAACCTCCATCTTCCGCGGGTGTCGCGATCGGTCCTGATGTACCGGTACCGGCGCCTTCAGGAAGCGCGCGAATACGCCAAAGAGAACGGATACCGCGGGGCGATGTTCCCGTGGCAGAGCGGTTCGAGCGGTAAAGAAGAGACCCAGGAGATCCACCTGAACCCCCGGTCGGGAAAATGGGGCATCGACCACAGCCGTATCCAGCGGCACGTATCGTTCGCTATCGCCTATAATATCTGGCAGTACTGGAAGAACACCGGCGACATCGATTTTGTTATCCGCTATGGCGCCGAGATGTTCCTTTCGATCGCGCAATTCGGCGCGGACCTGACAGAGTTCGGCCCGAAAGATAAACGGCACCATATAAGCGGGGTTATGGGGCCCGACGAATTTCACGAAAAGCTCTCCGGAGCGGAGAAGCCGGGATTCCGCGACAACGCGTATACGAACGTTTTCGTCGTATGGGTCCTGATGAAGGCTTTCGAGATGCTCAACATTCTTCCCAAACACGACCGGGAGCGCCTGATCAAAGAATTGGCTATCGACCAGAAGGATCTTCTCCACTGGGACGACATCACGAAAAAGATGAAGGTTGTCATCAACAACGACGGCATCATCGGCCAGTTCGAAGGGTATTTCGGGCTTAAGGAGCTGGACCTGGAAAAATACCGGACAAAATACGGGAAGATCCAGAGGATGGACCGGATCCTGAAAGCGGAAGGCCGTTCGCCGAACGATTACAAGATCGCGAAGCAGGCGGACGCGCTGGTGCTCTTTTATATCTTTTCGCCGCAGGAACTGAAAGAGATATTCGGACGGCTCGGATACCGTATTGACAGGAGAATGCTGAAGAAGAATTACGAATACTACGTATCACGGACGTCCCACGGCTCAACACTCAGCAAAGTCGTTCATTGCTATCTGGCGTTCCTTCTCGGAAAATCAAAGGAGGCATGGGACTGGTATAACGAGGTGCTGAGATCGGATATTTACGATACGCAGGGAGGGACGACGCCCGAAGGGGTCCACGTCGGCGTCATGGGAGGATCGGTCAATATTGCCCTGGCCGGATTCGCGGGAATAACCTTCTCCGAAAAGGGCATAATGATCAACCCGAGCCTTCCGAAGTCGTGGCGAAGTTTAAAATTAAAATTCAGGTATAGAGGGACGGTCGTGGAAGTCGGGGTATCGAAGAGGAACCTTACCGTCTGTATCCACGGACCGCGGTCGAAGCGCGTCGACTATCCCGTCGAAGTGCAGGGAAGGCCCTGCCGCTTTTTCTGCGAAACGCCGCAAAGAATTCCGTTAAAGAAAGTACCGCGGTTAGCGCGCGGGGAGGCGATCTAACATGACGCAAGAGAGGATCCTGATCGTAGAGGGTGATATCTCCCTTTCGGAGGTGCTCAAGGACAGGCTGGAGGCGAAGGGGTATCTGGTAGAATGCGCGAGGAACGGTACTGAGGCGCTCGGTATTCTGAAGGCCCGGTGGATCGATCTGATCGTCCTCGCGGTTGTTCTTCACGGGGGCATGAACGGTTATCGGTTCTTTAAAGAGGTGAAGCGGAGGAAGGGATATTCGAAAATACCGGTTGTTCTGCAATCGAGCAAGGCGGCGATGAGAGAGACATTCGAAGCGCTTGGCGTAGAGGCGTATTTCGCTAAGCCGTACGACATCGATCAATTTATCGACGAGATACAGGATATTCTGGCGAAGAAGGTCCTCGTTATCAGCAGGGACGCCGCGCTGCGCGCCGCGCTCAAACGCGAACTCGGTGATTACGATTTTCACGCGGATATCGTCGAGAGCCTTCAAAAGTTCTACGCGAGCGTAACGGCAAACAGGTACTCGCTCGTCATTATGCCGCATAAGATCGGGAAGAGCGCCGCGGACCGGCTTATTTCGGCGGTCAGGGAGAGCCAGAAGAATAAGCGGATCCCGGCTATCGTCTATCTCTCGCGTGAGGCGTTGACAAAGGACGCCAAGGGGGCGCGGGATGTCCGCGTGATAAAATTACGATGCGAAAAATTCAACAAGTGCAGATTCGTGGAGTTGGCCCGCGCGGAAAAGATACTGGAACTGTCACGGAGATTCTTAGAGATCGCGTAAGGAGGAACGCATGGCAAATAGATCGAAGCCGAAACTGGACGACCTGACGAACGTGCTGCGCCTGATCAAGGCGAAGGATATCATGACGAAACACGTCATAACAACGACGGAAGACGCCTCGCTCGCCGATATCGCCGAGCTCATGATGAAAATGAGGATCAGCGGAATGCCCGTTGTCGCGAAGAACGGGTCAATACGCGGGGTCGTTACGCTCGAAGACCTCTTCGTCGTGATGGATATGATCGAATCGGGCGATATCGTGGAGAACGGCGTGAGCGCGGCGGTCAGTCCCACCGCGGCCTTCGCGATGTCCGCCGAGGTGGTTACGGTCAAAGAGAATACGACGCTCAATGAGATCATCGCGATCATGAAAAATAAAAGCGTGCATACGCTGCCTGTTCTGAGAAAAGGGAAGATGGTCGGGGTTATCGGCCGGCGCGATGTTTTTAAGAATTTTTACGCCGTCGTCAAGGACTTGTACGAGTAGCGCTTTGCGAGATTCCCCTCAATCACACTACCGTAAACTGTAATACATGCCGACAGTTAAACGCGTACTCATATCCCTCGCGGTACTTTCGCAGCTGTTTCTTCGAGCGGTTATTGCCGAAGAGCGGCAGCCGAATGTCCTTTTGATTGTGCTTGACACGACGCGGCCGGACCGGTTCGGATGCTACGGCTACGGCCTTCCTACAACGCCGAATATCGATCGGGTGAGCGAAGACTCCGTCATCTTTGACGGCGCGATATCGGTCATCCCGCTTACGACCCCGTCCCACGTCTCGATCATGACCGGCCTCCATCCGGGCAGCCATCTCGTCTACAGAAATTCCTATCCGATGAGCGGCTCCTTTACGACGATGGCGGAGATCCTGTCGGATGCCGGATATCTGACCGCCGCCTCGGTCAGTACGCGGCTCTTGAAGGCGCAGCTCGGATTCGACCAGGGGTTCGACTGCTTCTCCGGCGTCGAGGAAAAAGCCGCGAGAGCGGCACGTAAAGGAGATGTTACGCTCGGCAAGGCGATGGATTGGCTGCGGAACAATTACCGGGAAAAATTCTTCCTCTGGGTCCACCTGTACGATCCGCACCTGCCGTACCTGCCGCCGAAAGAATTCGGGCTCGCGTTCAATCCCGCGTACGAGGATTTTTTCAGGAAATACAACAGAACAGAAGTGGTCGCCGACGATCTAACCGACCACAAAGAGAATGACGGCGCCGACGGCTCGGTCATTAAAAAGCCGTCGAAGAAAAAGATGAATAAAAGGATCAGATTTCCGCGCGAGATTTCTCCTGAAGAGGAGCGCGAATTGAAGGAGGCCTATGACGCGGAGATCGCTTTTGACGACCATTGTCTGGGCGAACTCTTCAGCTTCCTTCGTGAAACGGGTATGTATGACAATACGATCATTATCATTATGGCCGACCACGGTGAGATGCTTTATGAAAAGGAAAATTATTTCGGCCATCACAGGTTCCTCCATCAGGAGGCGCTCCGTATTCCTCTTATCATGAAATTCCCCGGTATCCCGGGCAGGAGGATACCGGCGCGGATCACCACCGTCGATGTGCTGCCGACTCTGCTCGACGCGCTCGACCTTACCGGGGGCGCGGCAATGGACGGTATGTCGTATTGGGGCCTTATTAAGAACGGCGGCGCCGACGCTGACCCCGGACACACGATCGTTCTTACCCACTTCCTGAAGAAAAAGAAGAAGGATCACGCGGAGGGCCCCGGAAAAAAGACGGCCGGTACCGGGAAGAAGAAAGCGCGCGTAAAGAAACCTTTGAAGTTTGGAGAAGTTTTTGTCAAGGCAGCGGTTTTTAAGGATGACTGGAAGCTGATCATGAACAGATCCGGCTATGAGGGGCCTGAAGCGAAGCTGTTCGATCTGAGCGCTGACGGAGAAGAGAACCATGATCTGGCGGGAACGCCCGGCTCCGCTGTTCCGTACGCCGAGCTGAGGAAATTCATCATGTCATATTTCGAAAGCAAGAAGAACGTCGTGATACCGGCAAAGCTGAGAAAAGCGGACCGGGACACGACCGCCATGCAGGATCTTAAGAGCCTGGGGTATTTGCAGTGATCCCCGCCGCGGGAAGTCGCGGAGCCCGTATAGGAAGACTCCGGACAGCCATGAAAAAGATCGTGTGGATAGCGCTCATGATCCTGGCCATTGTACCTGCCGGCTATGCCGGATCCGCGGGCCCCAGGGCTGAGTCGGAGCATGATCCGGTCATGCTTGTGCCCATCGGAGACGTGGATATCGGCATTTTGACACGGTTGGCGAAAAACGCGGGCCCGATACTTGACCGCGGCTTCATTATCGGAAGACGGCTGCCGGATCCCAAATACGCCTACAACGCTTCGAGAGGCCGGTACTATTCGACCGTGATCCTGAAAGTGATGAAAAGAGAGTTCGAGGAGTCGGGATACAAGACCGTTCTCGGGGTAATCGACCGGGATATCCTGGCTGAGGGCCTCAATTTTGTGTTCGGTGAAGCGGATGGCATGTACGCCGTTATCTCCGTGACACGGCTGCGGGAAGAGTTTTACGGGCTCCCCTCGAACGAGGAGCTCTTTGAGATGAGGGTCCTGAAAGAGGCCGTTCATGAGCTCGGCCACACCTTCGGCCTTGAACATTGCGGTGATCCGCGCTGCGTCATGTATTTTTCGAACACCCTGGGCGAGTCCGATCAAAAGAGCTGGAAGTTCTGTGAAATATGCGAGCGTTTGTCTCACTAGTACAGTGTCACATAAGTTATTACCTATTCTGTCATTCCCGCGAAAGTGGGAATCCATTATTCATACTCTGGATTCCCGCTTTCGCGGGAATGACAAAAAGCTAATTAAGACAGCAATGGTACTATATACATAAACAATGCGCTATGTAGAATGCTTTATAATCTCTTATGATCATTGAGTTCAATTCAAACCGATAACCCAGCATCGTCATTCCGGGGAGTCTCGCCGCCGAATGTGACGAACGACGTGTACGTAATAGTTCAGCCCCGGATGTACGCCATACGGTATAAGGCCCTGCAAGAGCCTCAAAAGGGGGTATCGATGAAATTACTTCTGAAGGTGATCTGAAAAAAATGTTGACAAAATGATACATTTTTGGTATCATTCATATAAGTGAGATACTATTGCGGGAGACACGAAATATTTCCGACGGAAAGAAGCGAACCTTGAGAAAACTTCCTGCATGCGCGGGAAGCATAAAAGTACCCTGTACCACGGTGGAGCGGGGGCCATTTTTTAAAAAAGAGAGGGGGGGAGCTATGAACGTAGGCATAAAGTACATGCTGCGGCCGGTTGCTCACTGCAAAGAAGGTTGTAGTAGTCTGTCCCGGGCACGACGTTAAACTGCCCACCATTTTCCAAGTTGAATGAGGATAAAAAATTAATGAAGTTGATAACACGAGATACCGATTACGCGGTCAGGGCGCTCTGTTTTATAGCCCAGAAAAAGAACACAGTTGTTTCCGCGAAGGAGCTGATAGAGCGCTTGAATGTTCCGCGGTCGTTCATAAGAAAAATATTGCAGAAATTAAATAAAGTTGGGCTCTTAAAGTCGCGGAAAGGGCTCGGCGGAGGTTTCGCGCTCGCTGTTCGCTCGAAAGAGCTTACGCTCTGCTCTCTCGTTGAGGCGATGCAGGGCCCGGTCCGGCTTAGTGAGCATACATTTAGAGGCAAGTGCTGCCCCGAGATCAAGTTGTGCAAACTCAAGAGCCGGCTCGATGCCATTGAAAAGAAAGTCGCCGCGGAACTGCGGACTATTACTATTGATTCTTTGATGAAGAACGGGGCGTGAACCCATGGCAAAAAGAAAGATCATAAATATCGACGAAAAAAAATGTAACGGGTGCGGCGTCTGTATCCCGAACTGCCCCGAGGGAGCGCTGCAGATGATAGACGGAAAGGCGCGTCTTATCAGCGATCTCTGCTGTGACGGCCTGGGCGCGTGTATCGGGCATTGTCCCGAGGGCGCGATAACGATCGAGGAGCGGGAAGCGGAAGCCTATGACGAGCGGAAGGTCATGGATAACATTATCCCGCAGGGCCCCAATGTGATACAAGCGCACCTCGAACACTTGAAGGATCACGGTCAGCATGAGTTTCTCAAGCAGGCGACGGACTATCTGAAAGAGAAGAAGGTCGCTCTTCCCGCCCCCGGGGCGGGTCCGCATGCCCATGATGGCGGCCATGGACACGGCGGGGGAGGATGCCCCGGGTCAAAACTCATGGATTTCACCAAAAAGAAGAAAGCCGCTGTCGCCGGCGCCGCTTTAGGGGCGGCCTCGGAGTTGAACCAGTGGCCGATACAGATCATGCTCGTTCCGCCGTTCGCGCCGTATTTGAACAACGCCGATCTTTTGATCGCGGCGGACTGCGTGCCGTTCGCGTACGCCGATTTTCATCAGGACCTCCTGAAGGGGAAGGTCCTGCTGGTCGGATGCCCGAAGCTTGACGATGTTGATCTCTACAAAGAGAAATTCACGCGGATCTTGAAGGACAACAACATACGGTCGGTCACGTGCGCGCACATGGAGGTTCCGTGTTGTTTCGGTATCGTCCACGCCGCCAAAGAGGCGATCGCCAAAAGCGGTAAGGATGTTCCGTTCTACGACGTGACGATCGGCGTACAAGGGGATAAATTGTAGTGGCAAACTGTCCCGGCTCCCGGATATTCCGTCAGCCGCAGCCGGAATCGACGCGGTGTCCGCATTGTTCCGCGGAGATGGAGATGTGGACCGACGAAGTCAAAGCGGTCTGTCCGGGATGTAAAAAAGCCGTACTCAGGACCGACGGCCAGAGCTGTCTCGACTGGTGCAAGTTCGCGAAGCAGTGCGTCGGTGAACAGCTCTACGGCAAGTATATGCGGAACAAGACCATCACGCTGAAAGAGAAGCTTCTGGTAAAACTACAGGAGCATTTCGGCAGCGACGCGGGGCGGATCGAGCACGCGAAGCGCGTTATGGGCTTCGCCGAGGAGCTGCTGCGGCAGGAAAAGGGGGACTGGCATATTGTTATTCCCGCCAGCATCCTGCACGACGCCGGAATAAAAGAGTCAGAACGGAAGCACGGTTCCTCCGACGCGCAATATCAGGAGAAGGAGGGCGCGCTGATCGCCCGCAAATACCTTCTTGAGCTTGGATTTAAGAAAGAGGATATTGAAGAGATCTGTCAGATCATAGCTCATCATCACACACCCGGTGTCGTTACAACGACGAATTTTAAAGTCCTGTACGACGCCGACTCTCTCGTCAATCTCAGGGAGAAGGTCGAAGGGAAGGGGAAGGATGCGGCGCGGGAACTGATCGAGAGGACGTTCCTCACGAAAACAGGGAAAGAGGCCGCGAAGCGGGAGTATCTAACGTAAGGAGGTTTGGCGATGTTTTATCGGCGATGTTTTATCTTGAAAATAGCGCAAAAAGAGCTAAAATAATAGATTACAAGGAAAAATAAGCGGAGCAAGGAATCAAAAAAAACCGCCGGGAGGAGAACGTGATAAGCAAAAAGATGGTGGAAAGCATCAATGAACAGATCAATAAAGAGCTCTACTCGGCGTATCTCTATTTATCGATGGCCTCATATGCCGCTTCGGTCGGATTGAACGGCTTCGCCAACTGGCTCAACGTCCAGGTGAAAGAAGAGATGTCACACGCCGAAAAGTTCTACAACTACGTCATTCAGCAGAATGGCAGGGTCGCCCTGAAGGCGATCGAGGAACCGCCCCAAAAATTTACCTCAATGGCTGATATTTTCAAAAAGACGCTTGAGCATGAACAGTTGGTCACCGGGTTGATCAACAAGCTGGTCGATCTGGCGAAGAAGGAGAGCGACCACGCGACTGATACCTTCCTGCAGTGGTTCGTCACCGAACAGGTCGAAGAAGAGGCGAACGCGTCTGAGATACTTCAGAAACTCGATCTTATCGGGAAAGACGGCAACGGTATCCTGATGATCGACAGCCAGCTCGCGGCCCGTGTTTTCATTCCGATCACGCCGGCGCAGGCGTAACGAGACGAGCTGTGGGATACGGTAACGCTATTCAGAAGGCATGGGAAGAGTTGAAAAACGCGGTTGACGGCCCGGTCGATCCGGTCAGGCTCATGGCGGATACGTATTCGGTGAATATTGAGAAAGAAGAGGTCTTCTCCGACTCATGCAATGTCCCCGCGAAGGACCGCGAACGCGTTCTAATTCTCCACTATCTTGCCAGGAAAGCGAAGGGTCTTCCGGGCGTCTCAGGCGACTGGGTGTCGTTCAGGCAGCTTGAAGGCGGCGACGGATACTACCCCGCCTTTAAGAAACGGGTCCTTGACCGGATCGCCAGAAAACACGGAACGAAACCCGAGACCCTGCTTGATGTCGTTGAACGGTTTCGGGCGAAGCGCGCCCAGGTCGGCGATGTGAGCGTCGTTCTTGAGCCGTTTGACGGGATCCCGGTCCTTGTAACGTTACAGCGCGGCGATGATGAGTTTGGCCCCGAAGCGAACGTCCTTTTTGACCGGAACATCAGCGCTATCTTCTGCACCGAAGATGTTGTCGTACTTTCCGAGCTAATAAGCGCGAGTATTTAAATGGCAGCCGGCAGGGAATGATCGGACCGGTTCCGGGGAACCGGAAAAATTCAAACGATCAGTCAGGAGGCAGTGATGAAAGAGAAGATCGAAGCAGCGTTGGATAAGATCAGGCCGTCGCTTCAGGCGGATGGCGGGAATGTCGAGCTGGTTGATGTTTCGACGGACGGCGTCGTCAAGGTAAGGCTGACCGGAGCGTGCGGCGGTTGTCCGATGAGCCAGATGACGCTGAAGATGGGGATCGAAAAAGTGCTCAAAGAGCAGGTCCCTGAGGTAAAAGAGGTCGTTTCGGAGTGAATAAGTTGCAAGGCACAAGTTGCAAGTTGAGAGTGTTGAAAAAGGCCCGCATGTCATTGCGAGGAGACCGTCATTGACTTGTTTGTCGACGAAGCAATCTCGCTTTTAAAGAGATTGCTTCGTCGGGCTAAAGCCCTCCTCGCAATGACATGCTTTTTGCTTTGCGTCACAACCGCCTTAATTTGGACAGCAATGATGTGACTATAAGAAGAATTTTCTCTTGCGACTTGTGACATGCAACTTGAGACTAAACCAACCATAAGGAGGGCCACCATGCCTGAAGCAAAATATACCTGTGAACAAGACGCGCTCTGCGGCGTAAACGTTCCAAAAGACGCGAGGAGCCTGGTCGATCTCGAGAAGAAGCATCTGCCGGTTATCATCGCGCCGGACAGGGTGAACCAGAACGATACGTTCGAGATCGATGTTGCTGTCGGCGGGATCGACGGCGTTCAGCATCCCAATGAGCCGGGCCATTCCATCGAGTGGATCGAGCTCTATTGCGGCGACACGTTTCTCGGGAGGGCCCAGTATAGCGGCGGCACGAGCTATCCGGTCGCGAGATTCAAAGTAAAGCTTGCCCACGCGCACGGCCCGCTGAAAGCATGGGCGAAGTGCAATCTTCACGGGCTCTGGGAAGGCGTAAAAGGGATTTCGATATAAGATCACGCAGTGGCAGCCGGGCGCAAAGACGCTCACGCCGGGAAAAGAGATCATCGGGAAGGTTGATGAAGGGCTGAAGATATAGCGCAAAAGACGGTTTACGGTTAACGGTTTAAGGTTTACGGGTCGTAAAAAGAACGGATCGATTTGCCCGTAGGCTATTTAGGGCGTAGTTCAAAAAAGTAGATCACAGGAAAAAACCCGTACACCGTTAACCATACACCGTAAACCGCTTGTCTATTCGGACACGAGTGGCACTGGAAGGGGGGGAGGGATCATGGCTCCGATAACAGTTGCGCCAGGGGTCTTTTGGGTCGGCGCGGTCGATTGGAACATACGGCATTTCCACGGCCATACGTATACAACCAGCCGCGGGACCACCTATAACGCCTATCTTATCGTTGACGAGAAGATAGCCCTGGTCGATACCGTCTACCGGCCGTTCGCGCGCGAGATGATCGACCGGATACGCCGGATCGTCGACCCGTCGAAGATCGATTACATCATCGCCAACCACGTTGAACCTGACCACTCAGGCGCCTTGAGCGAGGTGCTGAAACTCTGTCCGAAAGCGAAGATCTTCGGGTCGGCGAAATGTAAAGACGGCCTCTATAAATATTATTACGGAGCGTGGGACTTTAAAGTAGTGAAGACGGGTGATACCTTGAAGCTGGGGAAGAAGACGGTCTCGTTCATCGAGGCGCCCATGCTCCATTGGCCGGACAGCATGTTCAGCTATATCGTTGAGGACGCCGTTCTTCTGCCGAACGACGCGTTCGGCCAGCACTACGCGTCGAGCGAGCGTTTTGACGATGAAGTCGACGGGGCCGCGTTAATGGATGAGGCGGCGAAGTACTACGGGAATATCCTCTGGCCGTTCAGCGCGCTTGTCCAGAAGAAGATCGCCGATATCGGGGCAATGAAAATCCCCCTTAAAGTCATCGCGCCGAGCCACGGTATTATCTGGCGCAAGAATCCCGCCGGGATCGTCCAGGCGTACGCCGGCTGGGCGAAGAATACAACGAAGAAAAAAGCGGTCATCGTCTATGAGACGATGTGGGGATCAACAGCGGCGATGGCGCGCGCGATCGCCGAAGGGTTAATCGACTCAGGCGTCAGCGTACGCATATTCGATATCGCAAGCTCCGATTCGACCGAGATCATCAAAGAGATGCTTGAGGCGAAGGGGTATCTCATCGGATCGTCGACTCACGACAACGACCTGCTGCATACGCTCGCGGGATTTTTGGTATTCTTAAGAGGGTTGAAGCCGAAGAACAGGATCGGCTGCGCGTTCGGCTCATACGGTTGGGCCGGCGGCGCGGTCAAGTCTATCGAGAAGTATCTTAACGAGACCGGAGTTTCGATCGCCCAGGACGCGATCGCGGTACAATACATGCCGGATGGGGATGAGATCAAGAAGAGTTATGAGTTTGGAAAAAAATTCGCGGAAGCGATTAAACAAGGAGAGTAGTAATGGATAAATATAAATGTTTGGTATGCGGTTATATCTATGTTCCCGAAAAAGGCGACCCGGAAAACGGTATTGTTCCGGGAACGTCGTTCGAGAGCCTGCCGGACGATTGGGTCTGTCCGGAATGCGGCGTCGGAAAAGAGAGCTTTGAAAAAGCGTAACGGGAGCAGCGGCCTTGAAGACCGTTGAATGTGAGAAGATCGTGGAATTCAAAACCGAAGTGCTGGAGGTTATTCCCCGGACCCATAATGTCAAAAGTTTCCGTTTTGCCGTTAAGGAGAACGGTTTGTTCAAGCCCGGGCAGTTCTTCCGCCTGACATTGAGTGTCGGCGGAAAAGAAGAGAGTAAGTACTTTTCGTTCTCGAATTCTCCGACGGAAACCGGCTATATCGAGTTCACGAAGCGGATAACGGAAAGCGATTTTTCGAAGACGCTCATCGGCGCGCGACCCGGCGACCCGGCGGCCGTCGCGATGCCTTACGGAAATTTTACGTTTGAGGGAGAGTACGATAAAGTCGCCTTTCTCTCCGGCGGTATTGGTGTTACGCCGTTCAGGAGCATGTGCAAGTACGCGACCGACATGAAACTTTCGACCGATATCGTTCTCGTGTACAGCAATAGAACCGAGCGGGACATCGTGTTCAGGGACGATTTTGATGAAATGAGCGGGTTGAACCCGCGTATCCGCGTTATCAATACGTTGACTTCCGAGGAAGCCGTCAGCGCTTCGTGGCGCGGGCGGATCGGCCGCATCAGCGGCGCGATGCTTCGCGAAGAGGTCCCCGACATCAATGAGAGAGTCATCTTTGTCTGCGGGCCGCAAAATATGGTCACTTCGTTAAAGGAGATGCTTCGCCGCGAGCTTTGTGTAGGCCCTGAGCGGATCAGGGCCGAAAACTTTATGGGTTATTGATACCGTTGGCGAAGCGCTTTGATGTCATATTCTTTGACTTGGATGGTTGTAAGTGGTAAGTGGTAAACACAAGGAGGACCTGTAATGAGCGGAGCAAGATCTATTAAAGGAACCCAGACAGAGAAGAACCTTCTCGCGTCATTCGCGGGAGAGTCACAGGCGAGAAATCGGTACACCTATTTTTCAAGTGTCGCGAAGAAGGCGGGGTACGAGCAGATCGCGGCGATATTCCTCGAGACCGCCGAAAACGAAAAAGAGCACGCCAAACTCTTTTTTAAGCTGCTGGAAGGCGGCGAAACCGAGATCACCGCGACGTATCCTGCCGGGATCATAGCCGATACCGCGGCGAATCTTGAAGCGGCGGCCGGGGGCGAGCATCTCGAGTGGACCAAGCTTTACAAAGAAGGCGGCGAAACGGCGCGGAAAGAAGGTTTCGAGAAGGCCGCCATACAGTTCGAGATGATCGCCAAGGTCGAAGAACAGCATGAGAAGCGCTACCGGAAGCTTCTGGCGAACGTGAAAGGCGGGAAAGTCTTCAAAAAGGGTTCGCCGCTCAAGTGGAAGTGCCGGAACTGCGGGTACATTCATGAGGGGGCCGAGGCGTTGGATAAGTGCCCGGCGTGCGCTCACCCACAGGCTTATTTCGAGATCCACTGCGAGAACTATTGATCGGGAGCGTGTATCCATATGATAGTCTTAGGGATCAACGGAAGTCCCCGCCGCGGCGGGAATACCGACATCGCCCTCGAAAAGGCGCTTGAGGGGGCCCGTTCGAAAGGCGCTTCGGTCGAGAAAATAGTTTTGAACGAGATCAAATTCGCGCCCTGCCAGGAGTGCGAGGAAGTGAAGGATGACGGTACCTGTAAGGTGATGGACGGTTTCCAGATGATCTATCAGAAGATACGAGAGGCCGACGCGGTCATTGTCGCCTCACCGATCTTCTTCGGTTCGCTCAGCGCCCAGATGAAGATGATGGTGGACCGGTTTCAGTGCCACTGGCGGGTAAAGTACATCACGAAGAAGAAGTTGTGGGGCGCTATGAGGAAGGGCGCTTTTATCTGCATTGAGGCATCCTCCAGGAATGATTTTCTCGAGAACGCGAAGTCGATCGCGAAGAATCTATTCGTGACGGCAAACCTCGAATATACCGACGAGCTTCTTGTTACCGGCGTCGACGACAAAGGAAAGATCCTGGATCATCCCGACGTTCTCAAGAAAGCGTATGAACTGGGGAAGAAGATCGTTCTATAAACGAAGGAGAGTCCATGGGAGATATGTTTTCCGGAAGTGAGATTGTTGAGATGGCCGTTCAGATCGAGATGAACGGGAAAGATTTTTATTTCGCTCTTACGAAAAAGGCGAAGGATCCGAAGGCGGCGAAGATATTTCAGTTCTTAGCGGACGAGGAAGAGCGCCATATCGCGACGTTCCGGAAGATTCGCGGATCGGTGAAGGATTATGAACCGAAGGAGGCGTATCCCGAGGAGTATTATTCATATCTGAGAGCGCTCGCCGGCGATCATATTTTTACGCGGGAGAACAAGGGTATTCAGGCCGCTCAAGGTATTACCAGCGACAAAGAGGCGCTTGAGACCGGGATGAGTTTCGAGAAGGATTCCATTATTTTTTACGAAGCGATGAAAAAAATAGTCCCCGAGACGGACCGGGGGGCGATCGAGGCGCTGATCGAGCAGGAGGGGAAGCATTTTACCGTACTATCCGAGCTCAGGAACAGTCTCAATCAGGGAGGATAAGCATGGCGCGGAGCGTTAAAGTCTACAGCACGGCGGCATGCCCGTACTGTATCAAAACGAAGCAATATCTGAAAGACAACAACATCGCGTTCGAAAATATCGACGTTTCGACCGACCAGGAGAAGATGAAGGAGATGGTCGACCGGTCCGGCCAGATGGGCGTGCCGGTACTGGATATTGACGGCAGCTTTATTGTCGGATTCGATAAAGGCGCGATCAACAAGGCGCTCGGTCTGTAGGACGACGCAGTCTCAGGCGGTGCCGAAGAATGTCGAACAAGGATATCTACGATCTGATTATTATCGGCGCGGGCCCGGCCGGGATAACCGCCGGTGTCTACGCGGCGCGAAAGAAGCTGAAACTTCTCGTTATTACGGAGGATATCGGCGGCCAGGCGGCGTGGAGCGGTGATATCGAGAATTATACGGGGTATCAGTTCGTGACCGGCCCCGAGCTTGCCGCGAAGTTCGACGAGCATATGCGGAAGTACGGGATCGATGTCCGCGAAAGTGAACCGGTCCGGTCGATCAGAAAAGATAATAATCTCATCAGGATCGAGTCCGCTCAGGGCGTCTATTTCGCCCGGAGCGCGATCATAGCGAGCGGGAAACGTTCGCGCGAACTCAACGTGCCCGGTGAAAAAGAGTTTAAGAATAAGGGGCTTACGTACTGCGCCACGTGTGACGGCCCGCTCTTTCCCGACAAAGATGTCGCCGTGATCGGCGGCGGCAATTCAGCCCTCGACGCCGCGCTTCAGATGATCAAGATCGCTCAGAGCGTTACCATCATCAATATCGCCAGCGAGCTGACCGGCGACGGGATCCTGCGCGAAAAGCTCGCGCGGAGCGATAAGGTAAAAGTCCTGAACGAAACAGAGGTTATTGAGATATTCGGCGGCCGGTTCGTCAGCGGGATAAGAGTACGCCGGAACGGGAAAGAGGAAGAGCATAAAGTTCAGGGAATATTCGTCGAGATCGGCCTCATCCCGAACTCCGGATTTACGGCCGATGATATCAGGAAGAACGGATCCGGTGAGATCATCATCGATAAGTATAACCACACATCGGTCCCCGGGATATTCGCCGCGGGTGACGTAACCGATGTTCCGGAGAAGCAGATTATAATCGCCGCCGGAGAAGGGTCGCGCGCCGCGCTCGGTGTATTTCACTATCTGTCCCACCTTGGTCAATGAAATCTCTGCACACAGAATACAAGAAAAAGAAGAACGCGATACGCGCGAGATTGAAGAGTTTTAAAAGAGTATTCGCCCAAGGCGACGAAGAGATTCTGGCGGAACTCTTTTTTTGCATAATGACACCGCAGTCGAAAGCGCTCTCCTGCGTGAGAATCCCGCTCGCCGAGATCGACCTTCTCTTCTGGAGCCGGCAGACGGGGGTTATTTTCAAGTGAGCAAGCTCGCTTGAAAATAGTTTCCAGTTGCCAGTTTCCAGTTGTCAGAAAAAGAAAAAAGATATTTAGTTACGTCAGACCGGTATCTGATATCAGTTGTCAGTTATCTGATATCAGATAACTGACAACTGATAGCCGGCAACTGGAAACTGTTTGCGAACGGCTCTTTAATATTTATTTGACATCTTTATAGAACCCAAGTATAATTAAATATATATGGTTAATATATATTGGATTATTCAATATATATGATGAATTTAATATTTATTTTTAATCGTATATATTGAATATAAAAAGGAGAACTGATATGCAAGCTTATAAAAAACAACTAGTTATAGAACAATTAGATATTACTTTAAAACATTATAATTCCGTGAGGCAATTGACAACACCTAAATCAGGATGGGTAAGAGCTATTCGTACTGCTTTAGGCATGACTATTACACAATTGGCAAAGCGCCTTGGAGTAAGCCCAAATAGGGTATCAGTGATAGAACGCAGCGAGCTATCCGGGGCTGTTACAATTAATACCATGAAGAAAATTGCTAATCAGCTAGACTGTGCTTTCGTTTATGGAGTAGTGCCTCGTAAAAGCCTTAAACACATGATCAAAAATCGTGCGATCAAAGTCGCGAAGAGAATTATATCCGATTCTTCTCATACGATGTTTCTTGAGAAGCAAAACCTTCCACAAAATCAAGAAAAGAAAATGTTAAATGCTAAAGTCAAAGAGTTAAGCTCTAAAATTCCGCATTATCTTTGGGATGAGATATGATAAATGAATCTCTGCCTGTTGGAGCTACTCCTCTAAACGACGAAGAAAAAGAAGGTTTACTGCTCTTCCATATCACAAAAAGAGAAGAACTTAATCGATGGGAGCAGGAGAATGTGGGCCGAGCTATAGAATGGTGCTTCGCACTTAAAAAACCATCTTTGTTAACCATTGAGTTTGTTTTACAATTACATAAAAAAATGTTCGCTGATGTATGGAGCTGGGCAGGCACTTTTCGTACTTCCGGCAAAAATATTGGGGTTTTCCATTGGCAGATAATAACCGAACTTAAGAAACTATTAGACGACGTTACTTATTGGATCAAGCAGAATGCTTTTACAAATAGCGATGAAATTGCTGCTCGATTGCATCATCGCTTGGTAAAGATCCATCCATTTCCAAATGGGAACGGCAGGCATGCCAGGTTATTTACTAATTTAGTACAGAAATATTTATTAAAAAATAAGCCATTTACGTGGGGAGCAACGGATTTAACACATGCTAGCCCGATAAGAAAAAATTATATCGATTCTTTGCAGGAAGCGGATAAAGGCAACATTCGGCCACTAATAGTATTTGCGCGCTCATAACGTATTGATTTCTCTCTTTTTTCGACTTGTAACTTGCGCCTTGCGACCGATATGTTATAATACCCTTATGAAGTTCCGCACTTTAAGTCGACTGGTTTTTGCGGCGTCACTGGTTCTCTTGATGGGATGTTCAAGGCCCCCACCTGATACGCTGACCGTCGCCATGAGCCTCTCCGAGTCCGAATGGAAGGTCTTCCGCGAAGAGGTATTCTATCGTTTCGAGCAGATCTCAGGAGTCAGAGTAAACGGCTACCAGGTTGAGTCCGGACAGCTGGCGACAAAGCTTGAAGCGCTGCAGGCGGCGGGCCGGTCCGAGATCGACGTCTTCGCTCAGGATAACATGAATCTCGCCGCGCTCGTCAACAAGGGCCTCGTTGAAGACCTCTCTCCGTATGAAAGTGACATCCCGAAGTCGATACTGCCAAACCTAACTTCCTCCTGCAAATTCAATGGCAAGCTCATGTTCATGCCGTTTCGGCCGAACGTTCAGATCGTCTATTACAATAAGGCGGCTTTTAAGCGGTATGGGATAGAACCTCCACAGAGCTGGAATGAGCTTCTCGAAGCCGCGAAAAAATTTAAACAGGAAGAGGGCGTCGGACGAGTTCTGCTGAAAGCGTATGGCGGCAATCCGACCGCGACACAGGTCTACGAGTTCATCCTGCAGGCCGGCGGCGACCCCTACGCGTTCGATGACGAGGGATGCGTTACGGCGTTCAGATTTCTGCGGACGCTGGGCCCGTATATTTCTCCTGAATCAAAACGCGCGAAATGGGATACGACGAACGAGATCCTCGCCAGAAAAGAAGCGTATATCGCCCAGAACTGGCCGTTCGGGGTCGTTATCCTGGTCAAAGAGTACGGCCTGAGCGATATAGGGACGTACAGCGGTTTTCACGGGCCGGCCGGCGAGCAGCACGTTATCGGCGGCGATGTTTTCGGGATCCCGGTCACTTCAAAACACAAGCATCTCGCGAGGATCTTTATTCAGTTTATCCAGACGAAAGGGATCCAGGAGCTGCTTGTGTCGAAGCTCGGCTGGCCCTCGGCGAGAAGCGACGCGTACGGTGAGGTTGAGCCGTGGCTCAGGCCGCATTTTGACGCGGTGAACGAAGCCCTGCGGCACGGCCGCTTCAGGGAACAGATCACCTGGTGGCCGGCGTATGAGAAATACGTCAACGAGGCTTTCAGGGAGATCGTCCTTGAGGGCGCGGACGTTGAAAAGACTCTGAGCCGCTACAAAGGTATGCTTGAGAAAGAAAAAGCGCGCTTCGAATAGCGTTAAAAGTTTCCAGTTGCCAGCGGCCAGTTGTCAGCTGTTAGTGATAAAAATGTATTTTGAGATTTGATTCATATTGTCTTTGCGAGGAGGCCTTTTGGCCGACGAAGCAATCTCGTTCAGAATTACCGAAGAAGACCCTCCCGCCGGAGGCGGGCACAGCGCTTTCTGCCAGAGGCGGACACGGCGCTCGGGAGATTGCTTCGCTCACTTTGTTCGC
>JBDRSA010000143.1:0-6736 GCA_043825275.1 Candidatus Omnitrophota bacterium | reverse complement strand
CCGGCATTTCGGCAGCGCCTTAAGGAACTTCGCTCCGTATCTTTTTGTCCTGATCCTCGGGTCCAGTATCGCCACGACTCCCCTGTCCGATTTTGTCCGGATCAGCCGCCCGAACCCCTGCCTGAGCATCATCGTCGCCTGCGGTACCTGATACTCCGTAAACGGATTAAGCCCCTTGGACTTTATGTACTCCATCCGCGCTTCCGTTATGGGATCGTCGGGGACGGAAAAAGGCAATTTGGTTATGATCACACATTCAAGGGCCGTCCCGGGCACGTCGACGCCCTGCCAGAACGTATTGGTCCCCAGCAAAACCGAGCTTGGGTCGCTCTTAAATTCTTTAAGCAGCTCATAGCGGGATTTGTCACCCTGCCTCAGCAGGTTTATATTCGTATTGCTCATCCGTAATTCCTGATACGCCTTATTCAGCATCCTGTAGCTGGTAAAAAGAATAAAGGTCCTGCCGTTCATCACGTCGATCAGCGATCTGATGTACCCGATAGCCTCGGCTTGAAAAGCCTCCCACTCGGTTCCCGGGTCGGCTATTGTTCCCGGCGTGAATAATATGGCGTTATTTTCATAATCGAACGGCGAGTCGAGCAAAAGCTCCGAACAATCCTTTATCCCGAGACGCTTCCTGGTAAACTCGAAGCTTTTATTTGACGACAAGGTCGCGGAGGTCAGAATGATCGGCTTGACTTTATCGAACAGCTGCTTGTTCAGTTCTTCCGCGATCTCTATCGGGGACGCGAAAAGTGAGTACCGTACGCCTCCTTTCCGCTCAAAAGCTTCAAGCCAATAAACATGATCATCTCGTTCCATGGAAAGGATAAAAGACAGATCGGCCTTTAGAACCGAACATTGCCGGACGAACGACCTGACCAATTTTTCGTCTTCTTCGGTCTTCGCGTGCTCGATCAAGGATCGCAGGGATACAACGAGCTCATCGAGAGGGCCCTCTAAGTGATTCGCGACGATATTTTTTTGCCGTATCCTTTTGGACTCATTTTTGGCGTCGAGCGATCCGGCGAGTTCTTTGAAGAACGTTTCGGCGGCCGCCCGTGAACCCTTAAGACACCTTTTAATATCCGCGATCTTATCCTTATGGTCCACGAATTTGGTTACGATCCCCTTTCCGGTCTTTTCGTTATATATGGAATCGAAAACATACTTGATCCTTGAAGAGCTTATTTCAATGCCGAGATAATCTGTCGCGACATCTTCAAGGGCGTGGCTTTCATCAAAGACCACCGCTTGATACGCCGGAAGCACCTTCCCGCCGGAGGCGAGATCGGTAAAGAACAGCGCGTGGTTTGTTATTAAAACCTGGGCCGACCGTTCGAAATTTTTGGCTTTTCTATAAAAACACCCGCTCTGAAAACTGCACGTCTTGCCGAGGCACAGATCGGGGTCCCTCGAGACCTTGCTCCACACATCATCCGTGGGAATGAATTCCAGCTCTGATTTAAGGCCTGAGACGGTCGTAGAGGCCCAGGCGATGATCTTCCTTATATCACTGAGCTGCCGCTCCGTGTCGAACAGCGTGTAGGTGAATTCACTACTAAGGCGTCTCTGGCATACATAATTATCCGACCCCACGCACAGAGCGTAATTGAATTCAACGTCTAAACATTTTTTTAAGAACAGGATATCTTTCTGGCATAGCTGCTGCTGGAGGGTTTTGGTATTCGTCGATATCACTACTTTTTTATCGTTATACACGGCGTACAGGATGATCGGAACAAGATAGGCCAGGCTCTTCCCTACGCCGGTACCGGCTTCTACCATAAGGTGCTTTTCATTTTCAATAGCGTCGCATATGGCCTCCGCCATTGTGATCTGCTGCGGCCTTAGCTCATAGGCATTCAAAGCTTTGGATATCCTGCTGATTTTACCAAGAATGCCAGTTACCATGTTCTTTAAATTAGCCGTCATGTAATGTCCTAGCTCAAGCCGTTAGGTTGGTTTGTCAACGATCTATCCCTATGTTTGTTTTAAGAGATCCTGAGCCCTATTATATCCCAGAAGTGCCCCGGAGGCAATGGCGGAGGGGGCCTCTCCCGTCTTTGGCCGCGTCACTACTTTGTCATTGGGGGGGGAATTTCTTTTTGAGTAACCCCCTCTCCTCTTTTGAGAGGGGATTCCAATAGGAGGATAATCTCGACAGTCAAAATTATTAGCGAGAATTTATCTAAGTTTAGATTACAAAAGGAGCGGTATCTTGAGGGAACGTCCCCGGTTTTATAATTAAGCTTTAACCCGTGAAATCAATCCCGCGGCCAGATATTCCCGCACCACCTCGATAAATGCCGCGCCGTATTTGGCGAGCTTCGCCTCACCCACTCCGAAAACGGTAGAAAATTCCTCCCGGGAAACGGGCTTCACTCTCGCCATGTCTTTCAGTGTTTTATCACCGAATACTATGTAGGCCGGTACGTTCTTCTCCAGCGCCAGCTGGCGGCGCTTGGCGCGCAGAGTCTCGAAGAGCTTATCGTCAATACCCTCCCAATCGGCGTCACGCCGCAGCGTACGCTTCTTCTCGACGTCCTCCTTTTTCCGGACCGTGACGGGCTTGGCGAGCCGGGGAGTGCTATCACCGCTCAACACCTTGTACCCTGTGCCGGTGATACCGAGCGTCTGGTATTCCGGCTCGCGCGCGAGAAATCCCTGCTCGAGCAGCTGTTCAATTATGGCGCGGATAAATACCTTTGTTTCGTCCTTCAATAACGAAAACACGGGAAGCAGCTCATGCCGCCAGCGCTTGATGTTGTCGGTGGCATTTCCTTTGAGGATGTCCGCGACATGGTTGGCGCCGAATTTCTCCTGTACCTGCTTCACGCAGGAGATCACGTTCTGTGCCGCGGCCCGGGGATCCTCAAGCATATCGAATTCGCCCAGGCAATAATCACACGCCTGGCAGCTCTCTTTTTCATACTCCTGGTTGAAATAGTTGATCAGGAAGCGATGGCGGCATCCCGGCCTGCCGCAAAAATTATACATCGCCTGAAGCTTCTCCATCATCACCTGTTTGTGGGAAGAATCGCGCAGGATAAACTCCCAGGTGCGGTAATCGCTCCCCGAATAGAACATATAGCAATCGGCCGGCAGGCCATCGCGGCCGGCGCGGCCGGTCTCCTGCTGATAATGCTCGATGGATTTAGGCATGGCGGCGTGAATGATATAGCGGATATTGGAGCGGTCGATGCCCATGCCGAAAGCGATCGTAGCGACGATGACGGATATCTTTTCCGCGGAGAACTCTTCTTGATTTTCCTTGCGGATCTCATTGGGCATGCCGGCGTGATACGGCAGATTGTTGTATCCCAGGCTGTTCAACCGCTCCGAGACGCTGTCCACATCGGCCCGGCGCAGGCAATAGATGATGCCCGCCTCGCCCGGACGCCTCTTAACGATATCCACGATGCGCGGAACCAGGCTGCCGGAGCGCCGCGCCATGCGATAGGTTAAATTGGGCCGGTCCACACTCCCGATATAGTAATGGGGAGATTCCAGCCGCAGCTGCCTGACGATATCCTCCCGGACCTGGCCCGTGGCGGTCGCCGTAAAGGCGTGGACACCGATCCCTTTAAACTCATCTTTTATCATTCCCAGCCCCCGATAATCCTCCCGGAAATCATGCCCCCAGTGGCTTATGCAATGGGCCTCATCGACAACAAAGAACGACAGCTTCACTTCTCTCAAAAGCCCCCGCATCGACTCGAGCATGAGCCTCTCCGGCGCCAGATACAGAAGCTTCAGGCCGCCCGAGCGGATACGCCCCACCACCCGCTCTCTGTCCTCGGATGAAAGGCTCGAATTCAGGCATTCCGCGGCGACGCCGATATCTTTCAGGTAATCCACCTGATCCTTCATCAGTGATATTAACGGGGAAATAATAACCGCCATCCCCTCGCGGATCAACGCCGGAACCTGAAAGCAGATCGATTTCCCCCCGCCGGTGGGAAGCACGGTAACGGTATCTTTGGAATCGAGGATCGATGAGATCGCCTCTTCCTGAAACTGCCGGAAGCTCTCATATCCCCAATACTTGGATAATACAGTACGAACGGAATTCTTCATATACCTGCTCCCGGACCCTATACCCTATCCCTTTGCATCGCGTCCCCTGCGTCCTCGGGGACATCCTCTGAGGTGCCACCCTATTGATCTAGGGTCCTTGGGAAGTGTCTCCGCTATACTTGTTTGCCGGTTTACCCGCGTCCGCCGGAGGCGGATCAGCCTCCGGCTGAAAAACGGGAATCCATTATTCATATTCTGGATTCCCCGATTTAATCGGGGAATGACACATTTTCAGTATCTATAATTAATGTGACAGAGCACTATTCAAAAAAATTCCTTTGTTTCTATTTAACGGTCTTGAGAAACTTTTTAATTTCATCATGATTTCCATATGCTATAAATTCTATCAACCCCTTACGTTTTCTAATTAATATTCTTCTATTGGCTTCGGTATCTATCTCAAAGAAACCGTCTCTCCCGCTTATTCTTCGCACTTTTAATCCGGCAAATAGCGCGTGCTTATTATAATAAGCAAACAGCTCCTTGATTCTCTCATCGACATTTACCTTCTCGCGAAGAGGCAGCTTCTTATAGATACGCTTAAACGATGGCTTAATATTAAAGATCATCTTTTAAGCCTTGCGCAGAAACTTTAGGAGAGCTTCTTCTGACTTAAAACTCTTCCCTTTCTTTGAGGCAAGCTCCTTGATCTTTTTCCACTCCCCGGGAGTATACGGATCATTCTCTTTAACGGTTGTCGTAACCCTTACCAGCATAAATCCGCCTGTTTCCGGTTTAAAGGCGATCTCCGACCCATCCTTAAGG
Organism: Candidatus Omnitrophota bacterium; assembly: GCA_043825275.1. Taxonomy (GTDB): domain Bacteria; phylum Omnitrophota; class Gorgyraeia; order 2-01-FULL-45-10; family JBDRSA01; genus JBDRSA01. Next base: position 1,891 of record JBDRSA010000143.1, on the reverse strand, counting down.
CCGAGTATGTCCCTCACTTCTTTAGGGATAGTTGTTTGTCCCTTTGAAGTCATACGTGAAATATAGTATTTCTTTTTATCCGCGATCTTCATAGCAAGCTCTCTCCATTTTGTTCTCCTTGTCTCCTTACTTCCTTATCTTCTTACACTATAAGTGTACCCTATTTATCGAAAACAAACAAGGACGGTCTTTGTAAGGTGGAATCGGGGATGTCCCGACTATATAAGGTTTATGTTCTGAACAAGATCATCAAAGCCGTCGACTTTGCTAAAGAATCCTTCAATGCAATTCTTAAAGTAGTACAGCTTCTTATAATCAGCGTGTGCGGTAAACACAAAGATCTTCGCCTTTGGCCACCTATTCTCAATGCTGGCAATAAGCCCGCTTCCTTCTCCTGGAAATGCGCCCGCAATATCTGCCGGATCCAAATAAAAAAGCCGATCTCTCTTGTAATCTATCCTACAAGAAAAACAGGCTTTCGGACCACGATTAATAATAAGCGTAATTCATATTGAATATACGGCAACTGGCTGCCATATCCCACTACTTCGAGACGTAGGCCCTCAAGCTTTGTGGCCCATCCTTTCGAATGGTGTACTGTTATCTGGATCAAAAGAGCGGAGTATTTACTTCCCTATCTAAATATATATCATTACGGGTTTTTTACAAGGGGGAGTTTAAGGTCCATGGATGGGGTATCGATTGACCTCTTTCAGGTACTCTATGCGTAATAATACCATTATTGAAGATACAAAACAAATACGAAATAGTTTAAGCGGTATGATCGGCCAAGAGGCATATAGAATGTAGTATTAAAATTCGACTGGCCGATCAGGAGAGCTTGCGTCAGAAATGCCGGGTGAGATATTACCCGGAATTTATTCACAACTCTTTTATTGATAGTTTGTTACATAGAGCGTCTTGTAAGCCTCGTCTTATCCCCGACTACTTTATCACCTGAAAAACTATCTCCTGCCGTGTAGTCACCCTTAACTACACCTGGACTATAATCTCCGCGGGTTTCGGGCGTGTCTTTAGCAGGAAAAAGTAGCTTTATAATGATAGCAACTAAAATTCCTATTATTACGCCCACCAATATCTTTTTGCCCTCTCTTCTTATCCAGACAGGTATCGCTATAGCCATTTTTTGATCCTTATCATCACAAAAACAAAAGTCCTATTGGTATTTCAGGGACGATTCTCAAATCAATCGTGGCGCCGTGGGGGTGTGGCTCCGCGATGCCTGTGCCCGTTTCACTACTTGGGGAATGCCTCCGGATGTTCTTACGTCACAAGAATTCTCTGGTTTTATTCTTTTACCCCCAAAACACGAAAGAACATAGGGTGAATTAACGCTTTGGTTTTTTCTGAGATTTCAGTAGAAGATACTCCTTTCCGACCCGATGCTACCCATTCAGGTTTTTCGTAAGGCTCTCTCTTTATTCCGATCATTCCGATATTGTAAAAAACAGAGAACAGTTTTCTTCTAAACTCTGATGGATCCAATTTAGCTTCTGCCGTTTCAAGAGCATCAAAATAAAGTCCATCTCTCTTCTCAACTTTTTGAACTACGATTCTTAGGCAGAACTCACCTATCTCTTCATCCGAAATACTCGAAACTAAGAATACTTTTGAACGGTTTTTTAAAATTTCTACAAATTTACTAAGGTTAGGGTAATCTGAATTCCATTCATCGTACAATGATTTAAGTCGTAACCGAGAGTATTCCCCTTCAGCGGTTTTTATCATTTCTCCAGTAATAGTAGGATGTTTGTCAGCTGTTCTGATACATTGATTAAAAAAAAGAATCAAATCACGCGGTCGCATCATTGTTCGCTCTAACATATAATCCACAGGGTCCTTCTTGCGAATTTGCGCTGGTAGAATGTCT
>JBDRSA010000142.1:0-11201 GCA_043825275.1 Candidatus Omnitrophota bacterium | reverse complement strand
CACTAGATACCAGATACTAGATACAAGATACTGTTTAAAAGTGAGGAAACAATGATAATCGTATTGCGTCCGGACGCAACAAAAAAACAGGTCGAACATATCGTTGAGCGGATAAAGCGCCTTGGGCTCAAACCGATGCTTTCGAAAGGCACCAAACGATCGATCATAGGTGTCATCGGCGAAGAAGACATGATCCGGGCTCAGCCTCTTGAGGTTTTCCCCGGCGTCGAAAAGGTGATGCAGATACTGAAGCCGTACAAGCTCGCGTCGAGAGATTTTAAAAAAGAGAACAGCGTCATTCAGATCGGCGGGAAGGTCCGCATCGGGGGAAAGAAGGTCCATGTTATGGCAGGCCCCTGTTCAGTCGAAAGCGAAAAGCTGCTGCTGGAGATCGCGAAGAAGGTCAAGATGGCGGGCGCGACAATTCTTCGGGGCGGCGCGTTTAAGCCGCGGTCATCACCGTATTCTTTTCAGGGGCTCGGCGAAGAAGGCCTTCGGTATCTCGCGAAGGCGAGAGAGGAGACGGGGCTCTATGTTGTTACCGAGTTGATGGACATTCGGGATGTTGAGCTTGTAAGCAGATATACCGACATAATACAGATCGGCGCCAGGAATATGCAGAATTTCGATCTCCTGAAAGAGGTCGGAAAGACGAAAAAGCCGATATTGCTGAAGCGCGGTATGTCAAATACGATAAAAGAATTCCTTATGTCGGCCGAGTATATCATGTCTGAAGGTAATTTTAATGTGATACTCTGTGAGCGGGGCATCAGGACGTTCGAGAACGCGACCCGTTTTACGCTCGACATAAACGCCGTGCCGGTCGTTAAGAGCCTGAGCCATCTGCCGATCATTGTGGACCCGTCGCACGGGACCGGTAAATGGGGACTTGTGGAACCATGCGCGAAAGCGGCGGTCGCCGCGGGCGCCGACGCGTTGATCGTCGAGGTACACCCGAATCCGGAAGAGGCGATGTCGGACGGCGAGCAGTCGCTCTACCCGGAGAATTTTAAAAAGATGATGGCCGTTCTGAAAAAGGTTGCTGTTGCCGTTGGGCGGGAATTATAAAAAGGCGGAATGAGTATAATCAATAAGGTTACGATCGTCGGTGTCGGCTTGATCGGAGGGTCGATCGGCCTGGCGGTAAAAAAGAAGAAACTGGCAAAAGAGGTTGTCGGCGTATTCAGACGGCGCTCAAGCATAACGAAAGCGCTCCGGGTGCGCGCGGTCGACCGTGGTACGCTTGATCTCGCGGATGGAGCCCGCGGCGCCGATTTGGTTATTATCGCGACGCCGGTCGGAATGATACCGGTGATGGCAAAAGCCGCCGCGAAACATCTCAAGAGGGGCGCGATCATCACCGACGTCGGAAGCGTAAAGGGACCGATCTGTAGAGTGATCGAGCGAGCCATCGGCGCGGGAATATCCTTCGTCGGCGGACATCCGATGGCGGGTTCCGAGAAGTCGGGGCCTGAATTCGGCGAGGCCGGCCTTTTTGAAGGATCGGTGTGCATTCTTACAAGAACAAGCCGCACAAGGGCCGGGGCCCTGCGGGTCATCGCCCGATTCTGGAGATCGGTCGGAGCGGATGTATCTGTCATGGATCCCGATCTTCACGATACGATCGTTGCAGGCGTGAGCCATCTTCCTCATATAGTCGCTCAAACGCTTTGTCTTTCCGTTGGAAGGGAAAGCCTGAAATATGCTTCCGGCAGTTTCAGGGATACGACGCGTGTGGCTTCGCTGAACGCGGGGGTATGGCTGGATATATTCAGCGCGAACAGAAAGAATGTCGTGAAAGAGATCGACAGGTTCAGCGCAGTACTGAAAAAAATAAGACGAGACCTTGCGCGGGGAGATTACATCAGGCTCAAGAGGACGATCGACGCGGCAACGTTGGTCCGTGAGAAATATTTGAAAGCGGAATAGAACAATGGGCGGCATTGTAATCATAGCGATCGACGGGCCGGCGGGAAGCGGAAAGAGCACGGTAAGTAAATTATTGGCTGATCGGATGGGGTTGCTTTATGTCGACACCGGAGCGATGTACCGGGCCCTTACGCTGAACGCGATGAAACAAAACGTCAGCCTGAATGACGCGTCAGCCCTGATAGGGCTCGCGGGATCGACAAAGATCGACCTTGTGAGCGATAACGGAAGACTCTCGGTGCGCCTTGACGGATGCGATGTAACGGATGCGATACGATCGCTTGAAGTGTCGAAGAACGTCAAGTATGTCGCCAGAGTTGCCGGCGTTCGCGAGCGGATGGCGCGCCTTCAGCGATCGATCGCGCGCCAGGAAGGCGCGGTGCTCGAGGGGAGGGATATCGGCACGGTCGTATTTCCGGACGCGGAGTTCAAATTCTATCTTGACGCGAGCCCGGATGTTCGCGTTGAGAGAAGATACAAAGAGCTCCGGGACGCGGGGCGCGATGTGCGGCGCTCTGAGATACGGAAGGACGTGCAACTGAGAGACAGTACGGATATGGGCCGTGACGTGGGGCCGCTCAAGCAGGCCGAGGACGCCGTCCTGATAGATACGTCCGATCTTACGATAGACGGCGTGGTAGAGAAGATGTTGTCGCATCTACGGGAAGCGGGATCGTTGAAAGAATAAACGATCCATCGACGCGCCCCGCCAGGGCGGGGCTTGCTCAGGATTCCGCCCCACGGGCGGTGACGAAGGTACCACGCCTGCGTGCCGAAACGCCTCTACGCGACAGGCACTTCGGCGTGCAAGCACGGGCATGCCCGCGGGGCTCCATTTCAAAAGGTCAATATGCAGGTACATGTAGCTGACAGATCGGGATTCTGTTTCGGCGTCAGAAGAGCGATCAAGATCGCGGAAGATTCGATCAAGGACAATAAAAGCGTACTATCGCTCGGACCGATCATACACAACAGGCATGTTGTGAATAAGCTTCACGAACACGGGTTGAGGACGGTCAACAATATCAAGAGCATCCCGGGAGGAGCCGTGCTCGTGACGTCGCACGGAGTTGCTCCTGACGTAGTGCGGAAGATAAAGAAAAAGGGATGTACGGTCATCGATACAACATGTCCGTACGTTTTGCGGGCCCAGCGCATTGTGCGGGAGATAAGCAAAGCCCGCTCCAGGATCGTTATCGTAGGAGATAAGCTTCACCCTGAGGTGAGGGGTATCGTTGGGTTCGCCTCCGGGAAGGCGATCGTCATAAACAGCGCGAAAGAGGCGAGGGCGATCGAGGTGAGTCCGAATGAATCTGTTTGCGTGCTCTCGCAAACAACGCAGTCGGCGTCGAAGTATTACGAGATCGTGAAGATATTGCTTGATAAGCGGTGCAGTGAGATACGTGTGTTCAACACGATATGTGACGATACCTGCATACGCCAAAAACAGGCGTATGATCTTGCCGGAAAAGTCGATTGCATCATTGTTGTGGGAGGAAAAAATAGCGCGAATACGAAGCGTCTGCTGAGCATATCACGGAACCGAAAAAAGAATTCGCACCTGATAGAGACTGAGCTCGATCTGAAAAAGCGCTGGTTCTCGGGGTGCCGTACGGTAGGTGTCGCGAGCGGCGCATCGACGCCGGATTGGATAATAAAGAAAGTAGTGGCGAACCTAAGAAAAATAAAGCGGGTACAAAAATAAAACCGCGATCAAGAAAGGGGATGTGTTGTTCATGATGGAAGAAAAATTCGATATCGCTAAATTGTACGAGGAATCACTTGTTGATCTGAAGGAGGGGCAGATCGTCAGGGGAAAGATCATAATCATTACCAAAAATGATGTGATCGTCGACATAGGGTATAAATCCGAAGGGTTTGTATCTTTAAGCGAATTTCCCGATCCTGAGTCGATCAAGATCGGCGATGAGATCGAGGTCATGCTCGAGTCGATGGAGGATGAGCACGGACGGATCATGATCTCGAAGGAGAGGGCGGAGCGCGCGCTCGGGTGGGAGCGCGTTATAGCTCAGTACGGGGAAGAAGACGTTGTTGACGGGCGTGTCGCGAGAAAGGTGAAGGGCGGTTTTATGGTCGACATCGGTATGGAGGCTTTCCTGCCGGCAAGTCTCGCCGCGCTGAAAACGGCCGGGGCCATGGGGTCGATCGTGGGCCAGACCTTCCCGTTCAAAATAATCAAGATCAATAAAGCGCGCAAGAACATCGTTGTCTCGAGAAAAGCGGTCATCATGCAGCAGCGCGACAAGGATCGGAAGGTTATTCTTGAACAGCTTGAAAAAGGAACGCTGGCGAAAGGCATTGTCAGGAATATTACCGATTTCGGCGTGTTCATCGATCTCGGCGGGAACATCACCGGGCTCCTTCATATCACTGAAATGAGCTGGGGAAGGGTGTCACACCCGAGCGAAATGCTCGCTATCGGTGATGAGGTCGAGGTGATGATACTCGATTTTGACAAAGAGCAGATGAAAGTGTCGCTCGGCTTGAAACAGAAGACGCAGAATCCATGGGAGAATATCGATACAAAATATACGGTCGACAGCAAGGTTGTCGGTAAGGTTGTGAATATAATGCCGTATGGCGCGTTCATTGAGCTTGAGAAAGGCGTCGAAGGGCTGATGCATATTTCCGGGCTTTCATGGACAAAAAAATATAAACATCCGAGCGAAGTGCTCGCCATTGGGGACAAGATCGAGGCGGTCGTTCTCGGTATCGACAAAGCGAGCCAGAAGATATCGCTTGGAATGAAGCAACTCGAGTCGAACCCATGGGATAATGTTGAGACGAAATTCCCGGTCGGGACGAAAGTGAAGGGAAAGATCCGTAATATGACCGACTACGGCGCGTTTATGGAGCTGGAAGAGGGGATCGACGGGCTCATACACATCTCCGACATTTCATGGACGAAGAGAATAAGCCACCCAAAGGATGTATTCAAGAAAGGGGAGAAGATCGACGCGGTCGTTCTTGCCGTCGACGCCGGCAATAGAAGGATATCTCTCGGGATAAAACAGATCGTTCCTGATCCGTGGGATGAGATAGCGGAGAAGTATAAAACCGGCGATATTCTTGACGGTACGGTTACGAAGATCGCGAATTTCGGCCTTTTTGTCGAGATCGAGCCGGACCTTGAAGGGCTTGCTCATGTTTCCGAGATCAACATTACTGAAGGGGATGCGCTCGAAGGAAAATATAAGCCGGGTGATCAGGTTCGCGTTAAGATCATGCGGGTCGACTCTATTCAGAGAAAAATAGCCCTCAGCTTGAAGAGCGAAGAGCAAAGTTAAGTTAATTAAAAGCTATATATTAACACTTGACAAAGTCTTAATGGAAAAAGACCTCAATAAACACATTAACCTTATCCGGCGGGGAACCGTTGAAATAATCCAACTTGATGAGCTAAGGCGGAAAATTAAAAAAGCCATCGAGTCAGGAACCCCTTTGATCGTGAAGGCAGGGTTCGACCCCACCGCGCCTGATATTCACCTCGGCCATACGGTCCTTTTGAGGAAATTAAAACATTTTCAGGACCTTGGCCATCAAGTGCATTTCCTTATTGGAGACGCTACAGCGATCGTGGGAGATCCATCCGGGCAGTCACAAACCCGCACAACACTCACCTGGGATGAGATAAAGAAGAATGTCATGACATACGTTGATCAGGTCAGCAATATTTTAGACACTGATGAAAGATCCGGAAAGTTCAAGCTGGTTTACAACAGCGCGTGGTTCTCGAATTATCGCGATACGAAAAAGCCGCCGCCGTTCACCTTTGATAATTTTGTCGAACTTGCCCAGCGGTATACGATCGCGAGATTGCTGGAACGGGACGACTTTGAAAAAAGATACAATGAAAACAGGCCGATAAGTTTTTTGGAATTATTCTATCCGCTTATGCAGGGGTATGATTCAGTCAAGATGAGGTCGGATGTAGAGCTTGGCGGCAACGATCAGAAATTCAATATGCTCGTCGGAAGAGACCTACAGGGGGCGTACGGACAGGAGGCGCAGGCGGTTATTACTATGCCGATCCTCGAGGGCCTTGACGGCGTTAAAAAGATGTCCAAATCACTCGATAACTATGTGGGGATAAATGAGCCTCCTGACAGCATGTACGGCAAGCTGATGTCGATATCGGATGAGATCATGATCAGGTATTATGAGCTCTTGACGGACGAAGATGTCGATGCCATAAAAAAAGGTATACAAAAGAATACGCTGCATCCTATGGATGCGAAGAAGAGCCTTGCCGCGATGATCGTGGGAGAATACCACGGTAAAGAAAAGGCGTTGAAGGCCGCCGAAAATTTTGGCAGAGCATTTTCTCAAAAAGGTTTCCCCGAGAACATACCGCTTATCACCAAAGAGGCGGGTGGCGCGGCTATGCCGCTCGTACATGTACTTTCGCAGGTAGCCGGCCTTACCAAGAGCAACGGTGAGGCAAAGCGAAAGATCCAGGAAGGCGCCGTTGAGGTCAATGGAAAGAAGATCCAGCAGGTAGATTTCGCGATACAGGCGGGGAAAGAGTACCGGATCCGACTCGGAAAAAAGTTTGCCAGAGTACTTCTCACGACGAGTTCCGGCAATTAAAAATAATTATAAAATATGCTTGACAATGTTGCCTCGTTGTGATAACTTAGTGTTGCTCTTATATTATGACTATCTGAAGTTACTATCGTTATAGTGCATAAAACGGGGAGCAGTATTGGCGACAATGCGTTGACATGCCGGTTAGTTTTGCGAGAAGAAGATTGAAAAAAGCATCGTCTTCGATGCTTTTTTTATTAGCAAAATCCGGCCTTGATAGATCTTAAAGCTCGTAAAGAGCGATTGTTCTTTCTCAGCAGAGAGTTTTTTGAACGACCGAGAGAGACAGGATGAACCTTAAGAGTTAATTTGAGAGTTTGATCCTGGCTCAGAGTGAACGCTGGCGGCGTGGATTAGGCATGCAAGTCGAACGATCCCGATTTATCGGGATAGTGGCAAACGGGTGAGTAACGCGTGAGCAATCTACCTCCGGGATGGGAATAACCTGCCGAAAGGCGGGCTAAAACCGAATATGACCACGACTCATAAGAGTTGGGGTAAAACAGTGGGGACCCTTCGGGGCCTATTGCCTGGAGATGAGCTCGCGACCTATCAGCTTGTTGGTATGGGTAACGGCCTACCAAGGCTAAGACGGGTAGCTGGTCTGAGAGGATGGTCAGCCACATTGGGACTGAGACACTGCCCAGACTCCTACGGGAGGCTGCAGTCGAGAATCTTTTGCAATGCCCGAAAGGGTGACAATGCGACGCCGCGTGAGTGATGAAGGCCTTCGGGTTGTAAAACTCTGTCACATGGGATGAACCTCGGCACTCTGAATAAGGGTGTTGGGTGACAGTACCATGGGAGGAAGCCACGGCTAACTCCGTGCCAGCAGCCGCGGTAATACGGAGGTGGCAAGCGTTACTCGGATTCATTGGGTGTAAAGGGCGTGTAGGTGGCTTACTAAGTCGAACGTGAAATCCCTCAGCTTAACTGAGGAACTGCATTCGAAACTGGTAGGCTTGAGCGTCGGAGAGGAGAATGGAATTCCCGGTGTAACAGTGAAATGTGTAGATATCGGGAGGAACACCAGTAGCGAAGGCGATTCTCTGGACGACCGCTGACACTGAAATGCGAGAGCAAGGGGAGCAAACAGGATTAGATACCCTGGTAGTCCTTGCCGTAAACGATGTACACTAGGTGTTGGCCCCTCAGGGGTCAGTGCTGCAGTTAACACATTAAGTGTACCACCTGGGGAGTACGGTCGCAAGACTGAAACTCAAAGGAATTGACGGGGACCCGCACAAGCGGTGGAGCATGTGGTTTAATACGACGCTACGCGTGGAACCTTACCAGGGCTTGACATGTATCTGAAAGCCATATGAAAGTATGGCCCTTTCCGCAAGGAAACTTTTACACAGGTGTTGCATGGCTGTCGTCAGCTCGTGTCGTGAGATGTTGGGTTAAGTCCCGCAACGAGCGCAACCCTTATGATTAGTTGCCACCCAGAAATGGAGCACTCTACTCAGACTGCCAGTGTTTAACTGGAGGAAGGTGAGGACGACGTCAAGTCAGTACGGCCCTTACGCCCTGGGCTACACACGTGCTACAATCCCCGCTACAAAGAGACGCAAGACCGCAAGGTGGAGCAAATCTCAAAAAAGCGGGGTCAGTTCGGATCGGGGGCTGCAACTCGCCCCCGTGAAGCCGGAATCGCTAGTAATCGCGCATCAGCCACGGCGCGATGAATACGTTCCCGGGTCTTGTACACACCGCCCGTCAAGCCAACTGAGTAAACTGCACCCGAAGCCACTATTCTAACCCGCAAGGGGGGAAGGTGTCGAAGGTGTGGTTTGCAAGGAGGGCTAAGTCGTAACAAGGTAGCCGTATCGGAAGGTGCGGCTGGATCACCTCCTTTCTAAGGAGTACCAAGTACTTACGAAAAGACGGTTTGTTGTGTCTTTTCTCGGTCGTTCAAAAAAATTCTAAAGAGCTCGGGGCCTATAGCTCAGATGGCTAGAGCGCCGTGCTGATAACGCGGAGGTCTCTGGTTCGACTCCAGATGGGCCCACCAGCATCGATTTTGCTAAGCAAAATCGATGCAGAACAATCGAAAATCGAGAATCGAAATTCGAGTTGAACTTTTCGATTGCGGTCAAATCTCGATTGTCGATTCTCAATGGATGGCGCCCGGCACCCAGATTAGTTAGCCGGTTGACCGGTTAGCCAGTTACCCGGTTGAAGTAACTGGCAAGCTGGAAACTGGCAAGCTAAGATGGGGATGTAGCTCAGTTGGGAGAGCGCGTGCTTTGCAAGCATGAGGTCGTCGGTTCGATTCCGATCATCTCCACCATCCTTCGACTCGCTCCGCAACTGCGGGGCTCGCTCAGGATGATCCTGAGCCGCCGAAGGCGGAGAAGGACCTTTTGCTGAATGATAGGGCAAATTGGCGTTGCGTAGTAAAATAAATTCTCTGCTAGGAAAAATTTAGGGTCATGCAGACCATGACCCATTAGAGTTTCTCCGGTTTATACAACCGGTGCACGCTCTTTGACAATTATGCTATAAAGGTGAACGAGCATTTGAACAAATATTACAATGGTCAAGCTACAAAGGGCTTATGATGGATGACTAGGCACGGGAAGACGATGAAGGACGTGGTAAGCAGCGAAATGCCTCGGGGAGTCGCAAACAGGCTTTGATCCGGGGATCTCCGAATGGGGCAACCCGTTTAGCTTAATAGCTAAACATCCTATACTGAATACATAGGTATAGGAAGTGAGACTGGGAGAAGTGAAACATCTCAGTAACCCAAGGAAAAGAAAAAGACATTGATTTCCCTAGTAGCGGCGAGCGAACGGGAAACAGCCTAAACCCAGCACTAATTTATTAAATTAGCGCTGGGGGTTGCGGGACCGCAATGTGAGATTGACGATGGATAGCAGAACAGGATGGAACGCCTGGCCAAAGAGGGTGATAGCCCCGTACGCGAAATCTTGAAGCACTCTAGCGGTATCCCAAGTAATATGGGACACGTGAAACCCCATATGAATCCAGCCTGACCTCGGGCTAAGGCTAAATACTAATCCGTGACCGATAGTGAACTAGTACCGTGAGGGAAAGTTGAAAAGAACCCCTGTAAGGGGAGTGAAATAGGACCTGAAATCATAAGCCTACAAGCGGTGGGAGCCCTATGGCTTCGCTTCGGCGGAGCAATGGGTTACCGCGTACCTTTTGTAGAATGGTCCTGCGAGTTACTAAGTGTAGCGAGGTTAATCCGCTCATAAACGGAGGAGCCGTAGCGAAAGCGAGTCTGAATAGGGCGATCAGTTGCATTTAGTAGACCCGAACGCCAAGCGATCTACCCTTGGTCAGCGCGAAGGTTGGGTAAAACCAGCTGGAGGTGCGAACCCGTTAACGTTGAAAAGTTATGGGATGAACTGAGGGTCGGAGTGAAAGGCTAATCAAGCTTGGTTATTGCTGGTTCTCCCCGAAATAGCTTTAGGGCTAGCCTTGCGTAAAGTGCATTGCAGGGGTAGAGTACTGAATGGGCTAGGCGGCCTACCAGCTTGCCGAACCCAATCAAACTCCGAATACTGTAATGTTTACCGCAGGAGTGAGAAAGCGGGGGATAAGCTTCGTTTTCGAGAGGGAAACAGCCCAGACCGTCAGCTAAGGTCCCTAAATAATGGCTAAGTGGTAAAGGAAGTAAGATTGCGTAGACAACCAGGATGTTGGCTCAGAGGCAGCCATCATTTAAAGAGTGCGTAACAGCTCACTGGTCGATGTAGTTTTGCGCCGAAGATAATCGGGGCTCAAGCCATTTACCGAAGCTACGGATTAATACGATCTTCGGATCGTACTAGTGGTAGGGGAGCGTTCTGTTGTACTGTGAAGGCGGACCGAAAGGACCGCTGGAGGAACCAGAAGTGATTATGCAGGAATAAGTAGCGAAAAAATACGTGAAAAACGTATTCGCCGTAAGCCTAAGGTTTCCTGGGGAAGGTTAATCCGCCCAGGGTTAGTCGGTCCTAAGTCGAGGCCGAAAGGCGTAGATGATGGACAATCTGTTTAATATTCAGATACCACCTGTTTAGCGCTATCAATTCAGGAATGACGCAGTAGGCTATATCATCGACCGGATGGATGTGGTCGTCTAAGCCCGTAGCTCCGAGCAATCGGAGTGAGAAGCGAATGGGAGCCCAATCTACGGAGCGGGCGAACTGATAGATGCCACACTGCCGAGAAAATCTTCTTGAATGAGGTGAGCAGGTGACCGTACCGCAATCCGACACAGGTAGGCGAGGAGAATATCCTAAGGCGCTCGAGATAACACACGTTAAGGAACTAGGCAAAATTGCCCCGTAACTTCGGGATAAGGGGTGCCTCACTAGCGTGAAGCCGCACAGGCTTAGCGTGAAGAGGTGACACTAAAGAGGGCACTATGACTGTTTAGCAAAAGCACATGTCTCTGCTAACTCGCAAGAGGATGTATAGGGACTGACACCTGCCCGGTGCTGGAAGGTTAATAGAGGAGGTGAAGCCGTGAGCAATCACGGTGGCAGCTTCGTCTTGAAGCCCCAGTAAACGGCGGCCGTAACTATAACGGTCCTAAGGTAGCGAAATTCCTGGTCGGGTAAGTTCCGACCTGCACGAATGGTGTAACAATAGTGCCGCTGTCTCAACGTGTGACTCGGCGAAATTGTAGTATCGGTGAAGATGCC
>JBDRSA010000141.1:0-6556 GCA_043825275.1 Candidatus Omnitrophota bacterium | reverse complement strand
GATAACAGGCGATGTCGTTGAGAGCGGCCAGGGGGTCCAGCCGGCAGTTGATGTGTTGAGCCTCTTTGAGCCGCGATTTCGTACGTACATGGTTCTCGGAGAGGCTCCGGGAGATGGCTGGGTAGTGAAGACCATGAAGTCCAAAATGTGGGATACAGCGGGGGTAACGATCCTGAACAATGAAGCGGTGCGCTTGAACTTGAAAAATGAGGAATCTTCATTTTTCTGGCTCGCTCATTCGGCTAGTCCGGGATCGCTCGCCGGGGTCATCAAAAATATTCCTGATGAAGACCCCGTGATCGTTGTAAATCAATTTCCCGAGATAATTAAGCAGGCGGCGATCGGAAAGGCCGAGCTTGTGCTTGCCGGTGATACGCACGGCGGCCAGTGCGGCGTGCCGGTCCTGCGGAAGATCTTTCCGTACTCGACGCATTCTGTCTACATCGCGGGGCTCTTTAAAGTGCGCGACACGCTTTTGTATGTCAACAGAGGGATCGCTTCGCAGAAAGGGATCCGTTTTCTCTGCCGTCCGGAAGTTACGGTCTTTGAGTTTGCCCGAAAAGGCAGGATGCGAAAGCCAAAGGTATTGCGGCAAGATGAATCATACTAACGGAAAAGTGATAATAGTAGGCTATCATCAGATCGTTCCTTCCGGCTCAGCGATGCGGTATGCGCTGAAAAAGTCCGATCTCGAAAGACAGATCCGGTGGCTTAAGGAGAACGATTTTCGGATCATGTCATTAGCTGATCTTCTTCGGGTTCTGCATGATCCGGCCGCATTTCCCCGGAAGGGCGCGGTTTTTACCTTTGACGATTGCCTGGACTGCCATTTTGAAGTTGTTGTGCCGGCGCTGCGGGAGTTCGGATACACCGGCTGCTTTTTCGCGCCGGTGGGCCTGATCGGAAAGAAAGGATATTTGAACTGGGAACAACTGGGCGAAATGGCGCGACAGGGGATGGAGGTCGGATCACACGGTTTTTCGCACGATCTTCTGGATACGATGCCGAAAGAGCGATTGACCAGGGAACTCAAAGATTCGAAAGAGATCCTGGAGAAAAGACTGCGTACCCGGTGTGATCTCTTTTCCGTTCCTCGCGGATATTATAACCGAAACATTCTCCGGGCCGCTGAAGAGGCGGGGTATTCCGCGGTCTGCACGAGCAAGTTCGGATTCGTGCGATGCGGAGCGTCGAGCATGAGTCTTCCCCGGTTCGTTCCGAAGAAGGATCAGACGTTTGATGAGTTTACCGGGATCGTTTCGGGGGACACAATGAATGGATTTCGGATCAAATCGTTGGAATTATTGTACGCGACGGTCCGAAAGGTTATCGGGTCATCGGCTTATGAACGGATCAGACGAAATATTTTTAAAGAAGATTATCGCTACTGAGCGCCTTTCTCCTGGATGATGGTCCATAGTGTTTTCAGGAAGATCCAGAAATCGAGCGCGAACGACATATTCTTTAGATAGAATATGTCGAGTAAAAATTTCTCCCTGCTCTCCTCAACGGTCCCCGCGTATTTGTAGTTCACCTGGGCCCATCCGGTAATGCCGGGCTTAACGCTCAGCCGCTCAGCGTAGAACGGGATCTCTCTCATCAGCTCTTCGACAAAATACGGGCGCTCGGGCCGCGGCCCTACCAGCGACATTTCGTTCCTGATCACATTGAAGACAACCTGCGGGAGCTCATCGAGCCGTGATAACCTCAAGAACTTGCCGAACGGCGTTATGCGCGGATCGTTCAGGGCCGCCCAAACCGGGCCCGAATCCTCTTCAGCGTTCTCGTACATCGTGCGGAATTTACACATCATGAACCGGTGGCCGTTCAGGCCGACACGCTCCTGCTCGAAAAGAACAGGGCCTTTTGATGTCAGCTTGATCAGAACGGCGGCGAGTATCATGATCGGCCAGAAGAAAAAGAGAATGAGGAAGGAGAAGACGAGATCAAGGATCCTCTTGAGCCCATGATAGCAATCGGACGCCGCGTGCACGGGGCTCACCATGATGCTCGAAATGATATTGCCCGCGACGACCGGTGAGTTGATTATGTTCCCGATCGCCGCTTCATAGATACCCGGCAGGAGTTTCAGCGTGACATTTTTTCCGGAAACGGCGCGGGCGACGACCGATAGCTCGTCGGACGATATCTTTTCCGCCGCCACCATGACTTCGTCAACCGAGTGATCCGCGATGATCGCGCCGAGCGAGTCGATCGTCCCCAGCACGAGATCCGTATCGCAGGTATCCCCGTGTTTCTCTTCGGTCGGCAGCCGCACGTATCCGACGAGACAGTTCGTTGTCGAGGCGTCTTTGCTGAGATGGAGGCCGATCCTATGGGCCTCCCGGTCGGTGCCTATAACGAGAAAATTGATCCTCGATCCTTTCCACGCTATTTCGATGATCGATTGAACAAAAATATGCCAGAGTATGACCGATGAGGTGGTCAACGCCCAGGAAATGAGTATGACGGTCCGCGGGTAGGCGAGGGCGCGGGTGTAGAAAGCGATAACGATAATGATCACGCTGCTTGATACCGTGGCGCGGAACGTGTTCGTTATGATCTCGTAGTTCGACTTCGACCGTATGTTATGGTAGAACCCGAATATATAAAAGCAAGCCAGCCGTAGAATGATGATCAGCGCCGATATTCTCAAGTAAGCGAAAAAATTCGCGGGGGGCGGATTCACGATGTCGGTGCCGAACCTGAGCGTGAACGCCGCGAGATCTGAAAAGACCACCAGAATAAGATCAATGACGATTACAGTGAGAATGAAAAGCCCGGTGGTTGGATGGATAAGCTTAGCGAGCGGGGACGACCTTGTCATTTCTTCGCAGGGTTTTCGTCGTCTTGTCTGAAACGATATTAGCGAGGCTCATGTTCTTGTAGATCTCTTCGATCTCGACCTCTCCGATCCAGCGGTCGCGGCGCAGTACGAAGAACCTGTCTTTTTTCTTGATGCCGCTCGCTTCTCCCATATCTATGATGACGAAGTCATACTGAGAATCGACGCTCAGGATCTTTCCTTCGAACGGTTTCGGCTCCGGCGAGGGTTCATGCCGCTTTTTGTCGACGCGGATCTTTCCGAGGGATACCCCCGGACGGCTCGCTTCGTCAGCGGCGCTCGTCGCCGCGGCAGGGCGGTCGATCACTCTTGGCGCCTGCCCTTTACTGAGGCCGACCAGCTGCATTTCGAGCTTGCGTTTCGCGTCTAAGAGCGTCTCAATTTTACTTACGAGGGAAAGTTGTGATTTGCGGTTTTCGGACGATATCTCGGTCAGCTTGGCCAGAAGGTCATCGTGCTGCTGGTTAAACTGTTTGGCGAGGATCTCGGTGGCGCTTTTCGATCCCTTGATCTCTCCTTCGGTGAGCTTCTGTTTCGAGATGAATTCTTCAACCCTGCTTTCGAGGTCTTTCTTCGAATCTTCGAGAGCGGACAGCTGCGTCCGTAGATCCTGAATGTTCGAATCTTTTTCGGTAAGAGAGTCGCCGGCGTGTTTCAATTCCAGCTTCAGCGAGATCCGCTCTTTCCCGTCCTGGACATTTAAAAAGAAAAGCCAGCCGAGAAAGATCGACTCAATGATTATAATGACCCAAAAAATCAGTAGTATTCGTTTCGCTTCTTTTTCCATAAGAGTATTATTTACATAGATAGTACCTTCATATAACCCTAAAGTCAAGTTTTTTTACTATCCGCCGATCCGGAAGAAAAGATCCGGAAGAAAAGAATTGACGTTCTGCCGATGAAAGAAGTATAATCCTAAAGAAGAATAAACGCCGCGGGAGCTTGCGGCGTAAGCGCAAAGACGGTTTAAGGTTTACGGTTTACGGTGAAAGGAATAAGGACAAAATGACGATCGATAGTACAACAGCGATCGCAATGTTCATATTCTTCGAGCTAATAGACGGTCTTTTTTGATCTTTTAACCGTAAACCGGTAACCATACACCGTACACCGACTTTAGTTTGGATGAGAGTGGTTTGACAGCAAAAAGAGAGGTGCCGGATGAACGAGATATTGGAGATCCTTGAAAAAGACGCCCGGACGACGCCGGAAGATATCGCGAAGATGCTCAAAAAGAAACCGGCAGAGGTTCGGAGGGCGATCAAAAAGCTTGAAAAGAGCGGCGTGATCCTGAAATACAAGACATTGATCAACAGGGAGATAGTCAAGTGCGGTAAGCCGCGCGTGCGGGCGTTGATCGAGGTTACGGTTATCCCCCAGAAAAATGTCGGTTTCGATCATCTGGCCGAGCGCCTGTATAAATTTTCAGAGGTATCGAGCTGTTACCTTGTCTCCGGCTCGTACGATCTTCTGATTATCGTTGAAGGGAACGATATCCAGACCGTCTCCAGCTTTGTCGCGGAAAAACTGGCTCCGATGGAGAATGTTCGCGGTACCGTGACGCATTTTCTTTTAAAAAAATATAAAGAGGACGGGGATATTTTAAAACAACCGCACAAAGAAAAAAGGCTCGCGATATCGTTGTAATCGGTTGCCAGTTTCCAGCGGCCAGTTTCCAGTAAAAAAAACAAAAACAAAAAATATTTTAAGTTGCGCAATAGGCAATTACTATTGGCAACTGGAATCTGGCAACTGGTGACTATGTGCGGAGTACGATACGGATGAGCAAGATCAAGATCAACAAACGGGTCGAACGGATACAGCCGTCCGGAATACGGGCGTTCTTCGATCTGGTCCTGGGGATGGATGATGTTATCTCTCTCGGGGTCGGAGAGCCGGATTTTGTCACCCCCTGGAACATACGGGAAGCCGCGATCTATTCGCTTGAGCAGGGAAGAACATCGTATACCTCTAACAAGGGGATGATCGAGCTCAGGCGGGATATCTCCCGGCACCTGGAAAATGGTTCGGGAGTGAAATATGATCCCGAAGAAGAGATCGTGATCACCGTAGGAGTGAGCGAGGCGTTTGATCTGGCTCTCAGGGCTCTTGTTGATCCGCGCGATAAGGTCTTGATCCCGGAGCCGTGCTATGTCTCCTACGGCCCCATCACGACGCTCTGCGGCGGTGTTCCGGTATATTTGAAAACGGATCAGCGGGGCGGCTTCAAGATCACGCCTGAGATGATCGCGCGCAGCTGTGACACAAAGACGAAAATCCTGATCCTGAATTATCCGAATAATCCGACAGGCGCTTCCTATACCCGGCGGGAGCTCGCGAAGATAGCGGATGTTGTGAAGAAGAAGGGGCTCTGCGTGATCAGCGATGAGATCTATTCGGAACTCACCTTTGATCATCAGCATACGCCATTTGCCGCGCTCCCTTCCATGAGGGAGCGGACGGTATCGCTGAACGGTTTTTCGAAATCGTACGCGATGACCGGCTGGAGGATCGGTTTTGCCTGCGGGCCGAAACACGTGATCGCCGCGATGGTGAAGATCCATCAGTACACGATGCTCTGCGCTCCCATAATGTCCCAGATCGCCGCGCGGGAGGCCCTGAAGCGCGGAGACCGCTCGGTCCACCAGATGAAGCGGGAGTACCGGCGCAGGAGGGATTACGTGACCGGTGAACTGAATGAGATGGGCCTGGCCTGCGCGGCCCCCGGCGGAGCGTTCTATGTCTTTCCGTCGATCACGGACGTGACGGGCCGGGGATCGATCGAATTCGCGAAAGCGCTTTTAAAGGAAGAGCGGGTCGCGGTTATCCCCGGCGGCGCTTTTGGAAGTTCGTTCGAAGGTTTCATCAGGATCGCGTACGCCTCGAGCATGGAAGATCTCAAAGAAGCGCTCACGAGGATAAAAAAGTTCATAACAAGGAAACGGTAAACTATGGGACGTCAAAAAAGACAAGCTGTTAAACAGCAGCAAAAATACAAGCGCAGAAAAAAACTTCAGAAAGCCCGGGCGGCGAACGCCGCCGCGGAAGTTCAGAAGCCGGCCGTGTAGCGCGATCGTCCGGCTTTGAAAAAGGACCGGTAAGAGGTGATGCAGTGTTTCCGAGCAAGCGCCCGCCCGTATTTCTTATCGCTCTGACCGTAAGCTTACTCATTCTCTCCGGGCGGTGCCGGGGAGAAGCCGGCTGGCCGGCGCTCGCGGACGAATGGCGCCGGAATATGGATTTTGTCTACGGGCAGGTGCGCGCGATCGACGGAATAACCGGATCGCTCATAGTCGCCCATTATGATTATGAAGCGCTCGCCGAACGGAATACTCCCGTATTTCTGGACGAAGCTACGGTGTGGGATGGCGCGTCCGGGATCACTGACCTCAAGATCGATGATTGGGTCGGCGTGAATTATTTTATCAGGGAAGACGGAGATCTCATCGCGGATTCGGTCCGTGTTGACAGAAAGACTCGTACACCGTAAAAGGCAATCGTATCTAGTATCTGGTATCTAGGAAAAGCTGTATCGAGTAGCTTGTGTCTGGTATCTAGAAAAACATCTACTATAGTCCATTTAAAAGATCCGAATGATAATTCGGTACGCTAGATATCCCGCAGTGGCGGGATCCCGCAAACCTTTTACAATTGGGCGGGACAAGATACAAGATACCAGATACTAGACACTGAATTTGACATACGAGATAC
>JBDRSA010000140.1:0-12393 GCA_043825275.1 Candidatus Omnitrophota bacterium | reverse complement strand
TACTAGTACATTGTAAAATTAGTTATTGATAGTTAGCAGCTTTCATGGTATAATCTTCTTAAAAAGGAGGTAATACCATGAGCCCAAAAAAGCATCGTATTAAGCTGAAAGAACAAGAGCGACAGTATTTGCAAAAGATCGTTGAGTCAGGCACCGACAAGGCCCGTAAGATTACACGGTGCCGGATTCTGCTGTTAGCCGATGAAGCCAAAGGCAAAACAGACCAAGAAATATCAGATGCGTTAGATGTATGTTTAGCAACCATATTTAATATCAGACGGCGTTATCATAAGGGAGGGTTAGAGCGCGCCATAGAAGAAGCGGCGCGTTCTGGACAGCCTCCTAGGTTTACCGGTAAATCAATGGCCAAAATTACCGCGATTGCATGCAGCAAGCCGCCAAAAGGCCGGGCCAAATGGAGCTTGCGTTTATTGGCCGATCATGTCATAGAACTGGATATTGTTGAAACGATCTCGCATCAAAGCGTGCGCAACATTTTAAAAAAAACGATCTCAAACCTCACCTAAAGAAACAATGGTGCATTGGAACTATTACCGCCGATTATCTCTGGCGGATGGAGCAGGTGTTGAATATCTACGAACAACCCTATAATCCTCGACGGCCGGTTGTCTGTTTTGACGAACGTCCGTGTCAGTTGCTGGGAGATGTCCTTATGCCTCTTCCCATGAAGCCGGGATGCGTTGAGCGCCAGGATTATCACTATAAACGTTACGGAACATGCGTTGTGCTTATGGCTGTTGAGCCCTTGGCCGGATATCGCATAGTGAAAGTCACGGAACAGAAAACCAAGGAAGATTACGCTGAATTTATGAAAGAGCTGACATCATATTATCCCGCTGCCGATAAGGTTATCCTGGTTCAGGATAACCTTAACACACATAACCCTTCATCGTTTTATGAAATATTTGACGCGCCAGAGGCGTTTGCGTTATCTCAACGTTTTGAAATGGTCTATACGCCTAAGAAAGCCAGCTGGCTAAACATGGCTGAGATTGAATTGTCAGCGCTCTCAAAACAATGTCTTGATAGGCGTATCGCCAAAAGGCGGCTCTTGACCAAAGAAGTTATAGCGTGGTCGGCAAAACGCAATCGCCTCCACACTAAAATAACCTGGCATTTTACAAAGAACGATGCTCGCAACAAGCTCAATAGAATTTATGATACCATTAAGAATTAACTTTACAACGTACTAGTATCTGGTATCTTGTATCTGGCATACCGAATCTTGGTTCTCGAATCTTGAAAACGGACTATAATCGATTTCTTTTACTAGATACCAGATACGAGATACTAGATACGATTGCCTATGTTCTACGCTCTCTCTCTGTTTATCCGCAATGACATTTCTCCAACTCACCCAGTACGGATTCCGCCGCCCTCGCGTACGCGCCGGGCGCGCCGAGCAGACCTTTGATCCCGGCCAGGTCCCGCGCCGCGGCGGCCATCTTTTCGTCGCCGCGCAGGTAATCGAGCGTCGTTGCGGCGATCTTCTCCGGTGTCGCGTCGGACTGGATCAGTTCCGGAACGATCATTCTCCCGGCGACGATATTCGCCAGGCCGACAGTCCGGATATTCGAGACGAGCCTGAAGATCATCCATGAGAACTGGTTTGCCCGGTACATGATGACCATCGGCGTACCGATGATAGCGCATTCGAGCGTTACGGTCCCTGAGACGGCGATCGCGAAATCGGCGGCGTTCATAACGTCGTAGACCATGCCTTCGACGATGCGCATATCCAGATCGTATTGCTTAAGGATCGGATCGTAGATAGACCGGTCGAGGTTCCCCGCCTTCGATATCAGGAACTGTACTTCCGGGAACTCGCTCATGATAATGGAACATGCGTCAAGAATGGTCGGCAAAAGGTGCCTGATCTCGTTTGTCCGGGACCCCGGAAGAACGGCGACCGTCTTCTTCTTGTTGAGCGAGAATCGCCGGGCCATCTCGCTTTTTTCAACAGATGGATGCACCGCGTCGATTAACGGATGACCGATGAACTCGACGGGGATCCCGTGTTGCCGATAGAGCGCCTCCTCGAACTTGAAGAATACGACGACCTTTTTGACGCATCGCTTAATAATGCTGATTCGCCATTTTCCCCACGCCCAGAGTTGCGGGCTGATAAAATAGACGATCGGTATCCCGCGTTTCGCGAGCGCCTGGGCCATCTTCAGATTGAATCCGGGATAGTCGACGAGGATCACCATGTCCGGCCGCGTTATGTCGATCTTTTTTAATATTCCGCGGTAGATCCTCTGCACGGTCCCGATCTTCAAGAGGATCTCGATCACGCCCATAAGCGCGAGCTCGGCGATATCGAAGTACGTTTCGACGCCCGCTTCTTTCATGAGTTTTCCGCCGAGACCGAAGAATTCGATCTCGGGCGGCCGCTCGCGGATCGCGCGTACCAGATTTGAGGCGTGAAAGTCGCCGGAAGGTTCTCCCGCGACGATAAAGATCTTCTTTTTAGGTTTCATCTGCCCGCGGTTCTCTTTTATTTATAGTTCTTCTTACCGAGATTTATCTTCTCGACAATCATGAGCGCGACCGCGAGCGCTCTCCGGCCCTCTTCTCCCGCGACGACGGGCCTGCTGCCCGTGGTAACACACTTCACGAAGGACTTCAATTCCTGCTTAAGCGGTTCGACTTTCCTGATCGGGATCTTCTTCCGTTTGATCTTGGAACCCTTCTTTCCGAACATGACGGCATCCTGACGAATATAATCAAGGAAGATATACGAGTCCTCCTGGAATATCCTGATCCGGCGGACCCGGTCCTTCGTGACGCGGCTGGCGGTAATGTCGGCGACCGCGCCGTTCTCAAAGCTGATACGAACATTGGCGATATCCTCAAATAAGGAGATCGTACTGGCGCCGACCGCCTCAATGTATAAAACGTCGGATTTGACCAGCCCCAGGACGATGTCGATATCATGGATCATCAGGTCCAGGACCGCGCCGACGTCCCGAACCCGCTTGTTGAACGGGCCGAGCCGCTGGCATTCGACGAAACGGGGCTCCTTCAGGAACCCTTCGATCGCCTGAATGGCGGAATTGAACCGCTCGATGTGGCCGATCTGCAGGGTGATTTTTTTCTCTTTCGCCAGGAGGATCAGCTCGTCCGCCTCGGAGAGGATCTTGGTCATCGGTTTTTCGATAAGCAGGTGGATGTCGTGAACCAGGAAATCCTTTGAAATGGCATAATGCAGCGAAGTAGGAACGACGATACTGACCGCGTCGACTTTTTTGAATAGGTCCCTATAATCTGTACAGTACGATGTTTTGTATTTTCTCGCTATCTTTTTGGCGCGCGTGAGTTTGCAATCGCAGACTGACACGAGATCGACATTCTTCAGGCGAGAATAGACTTTGGCGTGAGCGGAACCGAGATGTCCAACCCCCACAACACCAACCCGTAACTTTTTCAATGTGAAATCCTTTAAATGAGCACATAGCTTACGGAGCGTCGTGTCCGCTTCTGGCGGATAGCGACGTAAACTATACGCGCGAATTTATCCCGGCGAGTGTCCCGAAATTATCGAAGATATTTCGGGACGGCTTACGAGCCGAGGCAGTTGATCCCGCCCGTGCGGGACAAATGAAAAATTACCTCAAAAACAGGCTTTAATCCGCCTTCAGCGAGACTTAGCCCGTTTTCGGCTTGGTTTAATCAGTCGATTATAACACCCGGAAGTTCGTTTTAGCAAGTATATTTTACCCCGTAAATAGCGGGACGGTTCAGCCCCGAACCACATTTCACGGATTCAGGTCAGGGTTCCGCTCCACTTCGTGGCGGAGCCATAAAAAGGCAATGATCACAACTGAAAAGTCGCGGAGCTTCACTCCGCTTCACTCCTAATTTCCTCTCGACATTATGCGCGGTATATGGTAATATATTCGCTATATCACGGGATACATTGATATGAAAAACTACCTTCGACTAATAAGATTTGTGTTTCCGCATGCCTGGGTGCTTGCTCTTGCCGGGGTGTGCATGGCCTTTTCTTCGATGCTGCAGGGCGCTTCTATTACGGCGGTTATCCCGCTTGTCGATAACGTTCTCAGGGAGAAGAAGATAGTTTTAAATGAGAATATCCCTTCGTTTCCGCTTCTCGACCGGGTGATAGACAAGGTAAACTCAATGCCGGCCCTGGAGCTTCTCTACGCGCTCGTGGCGTTCGGTCTCGTCTTTTGGCTCTTAAAGAGCTTTTTTGATTTTTGTCAGACGTATTTTATGAATGATGTGAGCCAGCGGGTAATACGGGACGTAAAAAACGTCCTTTACAATAAGCTTATATACCTCTCCCTGGACTATTACAGCAAAAACCCCACCGGAAAGCTCGTTTCCCGCATAACCTATGACGCAAGCATAATCAGAGACTCTATCTCGGCAGGGTTAACGGATCTGCTCTACCAACCGATTCAACTTTCTATTTACATAACGATGGTTTTTGTTATCAAGCTCTATTTTTCCATATCGTGGGTTTTGATCATGGTCATTTTTGTCCTTCTGGTACTGGTAATCTATCCGGTAGCGATGATCGGCAGGAAACTGAAGAGCATTAGCAGGCGGTCCCAGGAGCAGATGGCAGACATCAATACGACGCTTTATGAGACTATTTCGGGTATTCGGGTCGTGAAGGCCTTCTCGACCGAAGATTTCGAATCCGAAAAAGTCGCCGGTCAGAACCAGAGATTCTACAAGCTCGCCATGAAGTCGATCAAGAGAATGACCGTTTTAAGCCCGATCACGGAATTTGTCGGCATTTTATGTTTCGGCGCTGTTTTGTGGGTCGTCGGAGAGCAGATCGTGACCGGAGGGCTTTCCGCGGGCGCGTTTACCGCTTTCTCCGTGGCGCTCTTTTCCATAATGAAACCGATCAAGCGCCTTACAAAGCTCTACGGGATCAATCAGCAGGCTCTGGCCGCCGGCGCCAGGATCTTCGAAGTTTTGGACGCCAAGCCGACCGTGGTTCAGAAACCCGGCGCTGTTGAGCTTCCCAGGATCGCCAGCGGCGTTGAGTTCAGGGATGCTACGTTCAGCTATGAGACGGACGAAAATGCGGTCCTGAAAGATATTGATCTGAACGTGAAGGTCGGCAGCGTTGCCGCGTTTGTCGGCCCGAGCGGCGCTGGGAAGACGTCTCTGGTAAATCTTATTCCCCGATTTTATGACGCGACAAGCGGTGAGATCCTGATCGACGGCGTCAATGTTAAAGACGCCACGATCAAATCGCTGCGCAGGCAGATCGGTATCGTGACGCAGGAGACGATACTCTTTAACGATACGGTCGCCAACAACATTACGTACGGCTTCGACGCTCCCGAAAAGGACGATGTAGAGCGGGCTGCCAAGATAGCCAACGCGCACGGATTTATCTCAAAATTACCCAAAGGCTATGACACGTTCATCGGTGAGCGTGGATTCAGGCTTTCCGGCGGTGAGAAGCAGCGGATCGCGATCGCGCGGGCCGTCTTTAAGGATCCGCCGATCCTTATTCTGGATGAGGCCACCTCACAGCTCGACACGGAGTCCGAGGTGCTGGTCCAGAACGCTATCGACAACCTGATGGAAGGAAGAACCGTTTTTGTCATCGCGCACCGGCTGAGCACGGTCAAAAAAGCGGACACGATATACGTTTTGAACGCCGGCAGGATCGTCGAAGAGGGGCCGCACGAAAAATTAATAAGACTTGAGGGATTATACAAAAGACTGTATAATATACAATTCAGGGAAAATGTGCTTCTGTGAAAGAGGTAGCGGCACATTCATAATCAAACAAAAAAACGACATGTAAAGCAGGTAATGAAAGGAAGGAGAAATCGGAGAGTATGGTAGACACGGCACTGATAAAACAGCTTTTGGAATCGGGGGTCCACTTCGGTCATCAAACGAAACACTGGAATCCCAAAATGAAGAAGTACATCTTTGGAGAGAAGAACGGCATCTACATCATCGATCTCTTGAAGACGCAGGAAGCGCTCCTCAAAGCATGTGAATTTTTGCGCAAGGTGGCATCTGAAGGCGGTTTCGTTCTTTTTGTGGGCACCAAGCGGCAGGCGCAGAGCATCGTGAAAGAAGAGGCCGATCGTTCGGGAGCGTTCTATGTGAACAACCGTTGGCTGGGTGGACTTATGACCAACTTTCAGACAGTCAGAAAGAGCGTCAAGCGCTACAACAGGCTTGAGGAGATGAAAGAAGACGGCACCATGGCGAAGCTCTCCAAGAAAGAGGTCGCCCAGCTCGAGAAAGAGATCGTCCGGTTAAAGAAAAATCTGGAAGGGGTCCGCGGCATGGACAAACTGCCCCGGGCCGTTTTTGTCATTGATTCGAAGAACGAGGAGATCGCGGTCAAGGAAGCGAACAAGCTCCACATTCCCGTTGTGGGGCTGATCGATACCAACAGCAATCCCGACATCATTGATCATGTCATTCCCGGAAATGATGACGCCATTAAATCGATCAAGTTCGTAACGTCCATGCTCGCCGATAATGTTCTGTCGGGGCGGGAAACATTCGCGGTCGGCGAGGCGAGCAAAAAAGCCGCCGAGGCCGCGCCCGTAGAGCCGGTGGAAGAAGCCGAAGAGCCGGAAGCTCCGGAAGAGGAAAGTATCGAGGAGCTGGTCGCGGGCGATATAAAACTTCTGGATGACCCCGAAGAAAAGAAGAAGCCGGCAAAGCGAATAAGGAAAACAAAGTAGAAAGGGACAGTGATGATCGACACAATACGAAAGCTGAGAGAGAAAACAGGCGCCGGCATCGTCGACTGTAAAAAAGCGCTCAAGGACGCCGGCGGCAGCATGGAAAAAGCGATTGAGATCCTCAGGAAGAAAGGCGTCGCGCTTGCGACAAAACATTCCACCCGAAGCGCGAAAGAAGGAAGGATCGACAGTTACATTCACCTGGGCGGGAAGATCGGCGTACTGGTCGAAGTGAGCTGCGAATCCGATTTTGTGGCGCGCAACGAGGATTTCAAGATCTTTGTCAGGGACGTGTCGATGCAGATCGCCGCGAGCAACCCGATCTATATCAAGAAGGAAGAAGTCCCCAAGGAAGTTACCGAGAAAGAGATCGATATTTTTAAGGCGCAGATCGATCCCAAGAAGCCGGAGATCGCCGTTGAGAAGATCATAGAAGGAAAGTTGAATAAGTTTTACGAGGATTCCTGCCTGCTTGAGCAGCCGTTCGTCAAAGATACGAACCTCAAGGTGAAGGATATTCTGATGTCGATGATCGCTAAGATCGGCGAGAATATCGTAATACGCCGGTTCGTGCGGTTTCAGGTCGGGGAAGATCTACCGACTACGAACTAAATAACTAATAGGATACTGTGAAAAAGGCCGTTTTTAAGAGGATCGTTCTAAAGATCAGCGGGGAAGCTCTGCAGGGCACCCGCGGTTTTGGTATCGATTCGAAGGTTTTGGAATCGATCGCCGCTCAGATCAAAGAGCTCCGGCACCTCGGTGTCGAGGTCGCGGTTGTTATCGGTGGGGGCAATATTTTCCGCGGTTCGACCGAAAGCTTAAAAGGGATGGATCGGGCGAATGCCGATTACATGGGCATGCTCGCCACTGTGATCAATGGTTTGGCGCTGCAGGATGCGCTCGAGAAGGCGGGTGTTTTTACCAGGGTCCAGAGCGCGATCGAGATGCGTGAGCTCGCCGAACCGTTCATCAGGCGTCGCGCGACGAGGCATCTCGAAAAGGGGCGGACCGTGATCTTTGTCGCCGGAACAGGAAACCCGTATTTTACCACCGACACGACCGCGGCGCTCAGGGCGATCGAGATCGGAGCCGATGTGATCCTAAAAGCGACAAAAGTCGACGGCGTCTACTCAGCGGACCCGCTCAAGACCAAACGGGCAAAAAAATTCAGCACACTGCGCTATATTGATGTTCTCAAAAAGGGATTGAAGGTGATGGATGCGACGGCGATCAGTCTCTGCATGGACAACAATCTGCCGATCATCGTATTCGATCTGAACAGAAGCGGGAATATCAAACGGGTCGTAACGGGCGAGAAGATCGGGACGATCGTAAAAGGT
The DNA here is from genome assembly GCA_043825275.1 of Candidatus Omnitrophota bacterium. Lineage (GTDB taxonomy): Bacteria > Omnitrophota > Gorgyraeia > 2-01-FULL-45-10 > JBDRSA01 > JBDRSA01. The sequence goes on along the minus strand of JBDRSA010000140.1, from coordinate 4,325 downwards.
TAGCAGGAGACGGAGGGGCAAGCGATGACATTAAAAGAGATCATAAGCGGAACTGAAAGCAAGATGAAGCGGACGGTTGACGCGAGCGCGCGCGAGTTTTCCATCATACGGACCGGCAGAGCGTCAGGAAGTCTTGTTGAGGGTATCATGGTCGATTATTACGGGGCCAATACGCCGTTAAAACAGATGGCTTCTATTTCGATTCCTGATCCGCGGCTCATAATGATCCAGCCCTGGGACAAGACCGCTCTTGAAACGATCGAAAAGGCGATCCTGAAATCGAATCTCGGGATCACGCCGAACAATGACGGCAAGGTCATACGGATCTCGATCCCTTCTCTGACGACCGAACGGAAAGAAGAACTCGATAAGGTTTTGAAGAAGATCGCCGAAGACGGCCGCATTTCGATCAGAACCGCTCGCCGGGACGCCAATGAAGACATCAAGAAGCTTGAGAAAGATAAGGCGGCTACCGAGGACGAGAAGTTTAAGGCGCTCGACGATATCCAGAAGATGACCGATAAGCATTCGAAAGAGATCGACGAACTTCTCGCGAAGAAAGAGAAGGAAATACAGGGGTAGCTCGTAAATCTGTCATTGCGAGCGAGCCGAAGGCGAAGAAGTACTTTCTATCCTACTTCGTCATTGCGAACCCCGAAGGGGTGAAGCAATCTCGCTTTTTGGTAATTCTGACAGGGATTGCTTCCCGCCTTCGCTAAAATGCTTTCGCGTTTAGCTTCGGCGGGCATGCGTCGCTGTCGCTCCTCGCAAAGACAATTAGCTTTTGGTATAAGAACAGATCTTTCAAATAGTATTTCGGGCCGCTAGCTCATCTGGTAGAGCACCACACTTTTAATGTGGTGGTGCCGAGTTCAAGTCTCGGGCGGCTCACCATTCTTCTTCGCTCAAGAACAAAAGTTCTTGAGCTTCGAAGCAATTAGGCGCCAAGTCTCTGCGAAGCCATTATCCAGGGAGTTTATTGAAAGGCGAAGCGGGACGGCTCACCAATTCTTAGTTTGCCAGTTGACCGGTTTTCCAGTTAGCCGGTCGGCTGTTATAACAATAAACAAATTAACCGGCAACTGGTTAACCGGCGAACCGGCTAACAAATAACGGAATAATTTATCCTCTTTTACCAACCCACCATTCAATCATGAAGCGCTACGAACAGTTCGAGCATACAGCGGATATCGGCGTTAAGATATACGGCAAAGACATCAAGGGTCTTTTTCAGAACGCCGCGTTCGCGATGTTCGATATCATTGCTGACCTCGAGGGGCTGAAGACCACGATCACGCTTTCGTTCGATCTTAAGGCGGCCAACCGCGAAGAGCTTCTGCAGACCTGGCTTGACGAACTCCTCTTTAACTTTTACACGAAATGGATCATCTTTTCCGATTTCAAGATCGAACGGATCTCCAACGGCCGCATTAAAGCGAAAGCGTTCGGCAGGCATGTCGGGGAGAACAAGAACAGGCTGAAGACCGAGATCAAGGCGATTACGTACCACAATTTGAAGATCGAGCGGTCTGAGAACGGTTTTGAGGCGACGGTACTATTTGACACATAGCGTACTCGCGAGTGGAGATCATGGCGCAGGCATGGACAGGGTCGATCGAGCGGATCGACGAGTTCAGGTGGCGGATACCCCGGTCGTATAAAGCGGGCATGCGCCAGCCGGGCGTCATTTATGCCGATGAACGGATGATCAAAGATATCGGTTTCGACAAGGCTCCCGAACAGGTCGCGAATGTCGCCTATCTTCCGGGGATCGTGAAGTACTCCCTGGCGATGCCCGATATCCACTGGGGGTACGGCTTCTGCATCGGCGGTGTTGCCGCAACGGATATCGATGAGGGGGGTGTCATATCTCCCGGCGGCGTCGGTTTTGACATAAACTGCGGCGTCAGGCTCATGAATACGGCTCTGACAGAAGTTGAGGTTAAACCAAAACTTCGCGACCTTGTCTACGGGTTGTATAATACGGTCCCCGCGGGAGTTGGCTCGAAAGGCGATATCAAGGTCAGCGAGAAGGAAGAGCGGAAGCTCCTCGTTGATGGTTCGAAATGGGTCGTCGAGCGCGGCTATGGCAGGCTTGAGGATCTTGATTATACCGAAGAAGGCGGGTCTATCAAGGGTGCCGATCCTTCCGCGGTCTCATCGCGCGCCTATGAGCGCGGAAAATTTCAGTCCGGCACGCTCGGCTCCGGAAATCATTTTCTCGAGGTCCAGGTTATCGACCAGATCTTTGACGAAGAGGCCGCGAACGTCCTGGGATTGAAGGTCGGACAGGTTACCGTTATGATCCATTCGGGATCCCGCGGCCTCGGCTACCAGGTATGCGATGACTATTCCCGGAGCATGATCCGCTGTCTCGAAAAGTACCGGATCAATGTTCCCGACCGGCAGCTCGCCTGCGCGCCGGTGAAGAGTCCGGAAGGCGAGCGGTATCTCGGCGCGATGCGATGCGCGGCGAATTACGCCTGGGCGAACAGGCAATGTCTCATGCACTTGACGCGTCAGGTGTTTGAACGGGTCTTTTCGCGGAGCCAGAAAGAAATGGGGCTCGATCTCATCTACGATGTCGCGCATAATATCGCGAAGATCGAGCGGCACGTGGTCGGAAAGATCGAGAAGAAGCTCTGCGTTCACCGGAAGGGCGCGACGAGGGCGTTTCCCCCCGAGCACCCTGAGATCCCGGTGAAGTATAAGCGTATCGGACAGCCGGTCATTATACCCGGCGATATGGGAAGGAATTCATACGTTCTTGTCGGTACGGAGAAAGCTGCCGAGACGTTCTTTTCTACGTGTCACGGGGCCGGAAGAGTAATGTCGCGCTCGGCCGCGGTCAGGTCGGGCAGGGGCCGGTCGATAGCCGAGGAGCTCGCTAAAAAAGGTATTGTAGTAATGGCCAGCGGGAGAAATACGCTCGCGGAAGAAATGCCAGAGGCGTACAAGGATGTCAACGATGTCGTACAGATCGTCCACGGCGCCGGCATATCGAAGAAAGTGTGTCGGATGAAGCCGATGGGCGCAATAAAAGGATGATCAGGAGAGTATTATGCTGGATATAAAATTTATCCGCCAAAACACGGACCTTGTGAAGGCTTCTTTAAAGAACAGAGGCGCTAAGGATATCGATATTGACGAATTGTTGCAGCTTGATGAAGAACACAGGCGTTCACTTCTTGAGGTCCAGGAGCTCAGGCATAAACATAATACGACCAACGAAGATATCGCCGCTCTTCTAAAAGAAAAGAAGAACGCCAAAGAGATTATTGGCAAAATGAAGATGCTATCCCAAGAAATAGCTGTTTTAGATGATGAAGTGGGGCAGATTAGCAAAAATATGGCAAATATATTGTCCACAATCCCAAATATACCCCATAAATCAATACCTGTAGGGGGCTCAGACGCCAATAAAGTGGTTAAAACATGGGGAGAAGAGAGAAAATTCGATTTTAGGCCGAAAAACCATATGGAATTGTCGGAACTCCTCGGCATCATTAACTTTGGGCTCGCCACCAAAATAACGGGCCGCGGGTTCAGCTGCTACATGGGACTGGGGGCGCGCCTTGAACGGGCCTTGATAAACTTCATGCTTGATCTTCATACGCAAAAACACGGCTATAAAGAGGTTTTCCCTCCATTCTTAGTGAATAGAGCGAGCATGATCGGCACCGGCCAGCTTCCCAAGCTCGAAGAGGATATGTATAAACTGCAGGATGATGACCTCTTTTTGATCCCGACCGCGGAGGTCCCCGTAACGAACCTGCTCCGCAACGAGGTCCTGAAGGAAGAGGATCTCCCGATCTGTTATGCGGCGTATACCGCCTGCTTCAGGCGGGAGGCCGGCTCCTACGGAGCGAAGACGCAGGGGCTGATCCGGGTGCACCAGTTCGACAAGGTCGAGATGGTAAAGTTCGCGACCCCCGAAACATCCTTTGACGAGCTCGAAACGCTTCTGAAGGACGCCGAAGAGGTTATCCAGGTCCTCCGGATCCCGTACCGGATCGTTATGCTGGCGACCGGCGATATCTCATTCGCCGCGGCGAAATGCTACGACATTGAGATATTCTCCGCAGGGACCAATGCGCACCTTGAAGTTTCGAGCTGTTCGAACTTTACCGATTTTCAGGCGCGCAGGATGAATATCAGGTACAAACCGAGGGGTTCAAAGAAGCCGGCATATCTGCATACCCTAAACGGATCCGGCGTCGCCCTGGCGCGGCTTGTGGTGGCGATCCTTGAGAATTACCAGAATGAGGACGGAAGCGTAACGCTTCCGAAACCGCTCGTTCCCTACATGGGCGGGGTCGAGGTCA
>JBDRSA010000139.1:0-2221 GCA_043825275.1 Candidatus Omnitrophota bacterium | reverse complement strand
CGGGATGACGAAGCAATCTCGCTTTTCTGCAAACTGTTATCGTCCTCGGTCGCGAGTCCGAAGTAACTTCAAACTTTTACCTCTTTGACCTGTAACCCGTTGTCTGAAGTCTGTCGTCTGTCGTCTGTTGTCTGACGCCTGTGGTCTGACGTCTGTATTTATAGATCCTCTCGATCGGGGGTTTTTTTCGTACGCGCTGATCAACTAGACATTATTATATCAGTTACACACCTATTTCACACCAATTTTCCCATCAAGACTTTCACGATCCGCTCCGCCGCGGCACCGTCCCAGTATTTGAGCTCCTGTTTTCTCTTTCGGTCCCCACGAAGGATCTTGCGCGCTTCACGCACGATCGCGTCCCTGACCGTACCTACCAAAATATTCGTTCCCCGCTCGATCGTGATCGGCCTCTCTGTGTTTTCCCTGATCGTCAGGCAAGGAATATCCAGCACAGTTGTCTCCTCCTGAATACCGCCGGAATCAGTCATGACAAACCGCGCGGCAGAGTAGAGGCGGAGGAAGTCGAGATACCCCATCGGGTCTGCCAGGGTAATATTGTCTTCATAGTATCGATCGAATCCAAACGCGTCGATTTGTTTCTTTGTCCTCGGATGAACCGGAAAAATAACGGGGATATCTTCGGCTATCTTTTTGAGCGCCTGTGAAATCCGCTCAAAAACATCTTTATTGTCAACATTGCTCGGCCGATGTAACGTCACTACCGCATAATCAGTTGGCCAGTTGGCCGGCCCCTCGACTCCGCTCGGGATGGTTCGGGAGATGGTGAGCTTGTCGAACCATTGGCCGGTTGGCCGGTTAGATTCGATCTTATTGATACTGTTAAATAATGAATCAACCATGACGTTGCCGACAAAAAATATCTTCTTCGCGTCAATGCCTTCCTGAGCCAGGTTCCAGTCAGCGCCCTCGCAAGTCGTGAAGAGAAAATCGGAAATTTTATCGGTCTTGATCCGGTTGATCTCTTCCGGCATCGTCATGTCAAAACTGCGCAGACCGGCTTCCACATGAGCGACACGTATCCCGCTCTCATGCGCTGACTGCGCGCACGCGAGGGTCGAGTTAACATCGCCGACGACAAGGATCAGGTCCGGCTTCTCCTTTTCCAGCACCCTATCGAACCGCTCCCGTATCTTTTCGATCTGCGCGACACGAGCGCAGGATCCGACCTCAAGGTGAATATCCGGATCGGGCATCGCGAGATCCCTGAAAAACGCCTCCGACATATTCCAGTCATAGTGCTGGCCGGTATGCACCAGGATTGGGGTGATCGAGCGGTACCGCTTCATCTCCCGGATGATCGGAGCGACCTTCATATAATTCGGCCGCGCGCCGACAACGTTAATGATCTTCAAAATAATTTCTCTCTACGCAAAGGATTAAAATCCTTCGGCCGCGCGCCGAGCCCAAAATAGTGTTCAATCGCCCGTACTATCCTAACTGAAGCTTTTCCATCCCCGAACGGGTTTTTAACAGGGGCTCTTCTTTTGCGAGTGCGCAAGCCATCAAGCGCCCTGATCGATCCCCGTACGATATCGTCGGGTCGCGTACCAACGATCGTCGCGGTTCCGGCGGTTACCGCTTCCATCCGTTCAGACTTCTCCCGCAGAACGAGCACGGGCTTCCCCAGTGACGGAGCCTCTTCCTGCACGCCGCCGGAATCCGTGAGTATAACGGATGCGTTCTTCATAAGCCTCACAAAATCAGGATATGGCTGCGTCGGCACCAGATGCACGCGCTTGATACCTTTGAGAATCTCAAAGACCGGCTGATGTATATTGGGGTTCAAATGTACCGGATAGACTACATCAATATCATCGCGAAGCGCTACCAGTCGCCGTATGGCCGCGCAGATATTCTTGATCGGAGCGCCAAAACTCTCCCGACGGTGTGCCGTCACAAGGACCATCTTCCGGCTAGAAGATCGGGCTCTTTTTTCGCGCGCACTCCCGACCTTCCGCGTGCTGTATAATAACGCGTCGATCGCCGTATTACCGGTCAGGAATATCCATTTTTGCGGAATACCGACGGCACGGAGATTATCTCTCGCGGCGCGAGTCGGCGCGAAATGGATATCCGAGACGAGTGAAATGAGCTGCCGGTTCATCTCTTCAGGATACGGATTGAACGTATCAAATGTCCTCAAGCCCGCTTCGATATGACCGACCGGGATCTTGTTATAAAAAGCGGCGAGTGAGGC
>JBDRSA010000138.1:0-30035 GCA_043825275.1 Candidatus Omnitrophota bacterium | reverse complement strand
GGATGGAACCTGCTGATATGCCACGGAATCATTTTGTCAATGCCCGCTATTGATCCGGCAAACCAGGTGAGGTCGTCATGAGAATCGTTCTCACCCGGAACGACCAGCGTCGTCACCTCGACCCATATACCGAGCTGGCGCATACAACGTATCGAGTCAAGGACCGGCTCAAGGCGGCCTTTGCAGATATCGCGGTACTGTTTGTCGCTGGCGAATTTGAGATCGACATTACACGCGTCAAGGAACGGCTCAATGGTCCGAAGCGCTTCACCGGTCATAAAACCGTTCGTTACGAACGTGTTATAAAGGCCTTTTTCTTTGGCGATCCGCGCTGTATCATAGGCGTACTCAAAAAAGATCGTCGGTTCCGTATAGGTGTACGATATGCTCGCGCAGCGGTTCCTTATCGCCTCCCTGACGACTTTCTCAGGGCGCAGCTCATATCCGTCGCCAAGGCCGTCACGCTTCGAGGCCTGGGAGATCCGCCAGTTCTGACAGAACCCGCACCTGAAATTGCATCCGACGGTCGCGATCGAATAGGAATTGGAGCCGGGCAAAAAATGATAGAACGGTTTCTTTTCTATTGGATCGACATGATCCGCGATAGCTTCGGCGTAGACAAGGGTATACAGAACACCGCGTGAATTCTGCCTCACGCCGCAGATCCCGAACTTCCCATCGGTAATAACGCAGCGGTGAGCGCAGAGATCACACGCGACGGATCCATTCTCAAGTCTTTTATATAACATCGCCTCCCGCTTCATCGGCCGGTCCTCATAGTGAGCCTGCCCCCGCATACGATACGGTTCGCTTCGAACGGAAGGCCGCCAGAAGGATAAGCCCCGCCAGATTGAACGCCGCGACGACACAACAGGTCAACGTTATGCCGATGATCGGGATAAAGAAGATGGAGACGATAAGCGCGCCGATGCACGACCCGAAGAGATCGGCTCCGTACGTGACCGCGGCCGACCCGGCGACGCTCCCCTTCCTCGCTTCCATAAAAAGCTTATTCGCCAGCGGGAACTGAAATCCCCCGATCACTCCCGGTATCACCGGAACGAACGGCAGGAGATTGGACCCGATCCAGAACGACGTACCGCCTTTGAATAAAGAACACGCGTAGAATACGACCGGCAGTACGAGCGGATAGACGACAATAATCATCTGCGTCTTGATGAGCAGGCCGTAATCGCCGCCACCCCGTTCAATGATCCTCGCGATCAGCCAACCGCCCGCTATCAGGCCTACCATGAACGAAGTCAGGATAACGCCCAATTTATAGAAGACGTAGCCGTACAGGACCTGATACGCTATCAATGTCACCACCTGGAACGCGAGCTCGGCGAACCCCGTCGAGCCGACACAGATCAGGATCGGCCATGAGAGCGCCGCGTTCCCCGCGGCGGGCCGGACAGCGATCGGGCTCACGATCAAAAGAAATACCCCCGCGGATATCAGAACGATCGATCTCTGATCGAGCGCTTTAAAGAACGATTTCATGTTCTGACTAAAATAGGTGCTCCAGAGGACGAGGTCATAATAGTAGGCGATCGGACGGAAATCGGTATTCACGGCCCGCACCGCCGACCGGCCAAGCGTATCCCTGAAAAAATCGATCCGCCCTTCAGAGAGCTCGCTTGAGAGGTAATAATCCCTCATATAAAGCGCGTCGATCCCGCGATCCGCCAACCGGCCGGTCAGGACCTTCCAGTCAAGCGTCAGCGATCCGCTCTTTTTTGACGCGAGGAAATAATTTGTTTCTCCCGGCGTAACGACGACATCCGCGAATACCTTTGTCAGCGTATTCAGGAGCGTTGTATAGAGATCAGCCTGTTCGACACTGACGTAGTTCGGGTTCGAATACATGCTGAACGACAGGATCCCGTCTTCGGTAAGAGCGCGGCTTGACTCCCGGTAGAATTCCTCGGTATAGAATCTGTTGACCTGGGCGTTATGCGGTTCCGGTAGATTGACGATGATCACATCGTACCGCTCGGCCGTCTCTTTGATAAAGCGTCTTCCGTCGATATCGGACAGCGCCCTGACTCTCGGATCGGCAAGCGACGGGTTATCGGGGAGAAGATCTTTTGAGACCCGTATGACCAGGGGGTCGAGTTCGACATAATCGACCCGGCTGACCGGATGCTTCAGCACTTCCCGCAGGATATCTCCCGAGCCGCCGCCGATAAGAAGAACGCGCTCGGGATCGGGATGTTCGAGCAGCGGAAAATGCGCCGCCGGCTCCGCCGCGGGGCGGTCCGGCACGGTAAAGTCAAGGAGTCCGTTGGTAAAGAGGCTGTATGAATCTTCCCGTTTCGTGACCGCGACATTGCCGTAGATCGAGTTCTCCGACGCTATAAGCTCAAATCCCGTCCATTGCCTTCGCAGCGACGCGTCGCGGACCGTATCGAGGGCTCCTGAGAAAGCGATACAAAGGGCCCCTCCCAGGAGAGCCGCGACAAAAGATCTCGCGATCGGCCTCCCCTTTAAGAGCAAAAACGCCGCGAAGAGATGCATGGCCGCGACCGCGGCGCAGATCTCGATCGGGTGGAAGAGACGGATCAGAAAAAAACTCGCGATAAAACCGCCGAGCGCCGCGCCGAGCGCTTCCAGAACGTAGACGCGGGCGACCGGTTGAGTGTCTCCCGAAACGACGCGATAGATCTCGCATCCGACGACAAAAAGCGATCCTCCCAAGACGCAGATCGGAGCGGCAACCGCGAACGATGAGAGGATCATCGGCACGACACCGACGATCTCGCCGGCAAGAAAACCGAATAACACCGGTATCGACCGCGCTGTCAGGAGCGAGGCCGGCACAAGCGCGGCAAGCAAAACTTCGATGAGCGCGAAATATCCGGTCAGCGCCTCGGCGTTCCCGCGCGCGATGCCCGCGAGGAACCTTCCAAGGATCAGGCTTCCCGCGGAAACCCAGAAGAGCCAGCTCGCCATCAGCACGCCGATAGCGATCTCGTTACCGTAAAAAACGGTGAGGAGTTCCCGCGTCAGCACGATCTGGGACACGAGAGAACTGCCGCCGGTCAGTATCATCGCGAAAACAAGACTCTTCCGCATCCCTTCGATCCGAACGCCCATGGCTACGCCTTATCCCACACGCCGTAAATGCCGTACCCGCAGAATTTACATTTTCCTTTTTCGATATTGTTCTCAAGGGTCCGGTACCCGGCCCTTTGTATCAGCAGCTTTTTATCGTTCGGACAGTAGGTATTGTTCGCCTCATGCCCCGGAACATTGCCGATATACACGAACTCGAGGCCTTCCTCAAAAGCGACCGAACGCGCCCGCTCAAGCGTCGCTACCGGCGTCGGCGGAAGATTCCTGAGCTTATACGTCGGATGAAAGCGCGAGAAGTGAACGGGCACTTCTTTTCCGGCCTCATCGTGTATCCATTTACACATCTTCCTGATCGTCGTCATGTCGTCATTCAGTGTCGGAACGATCAGGTTGGTAAGCTCGATATGGACCTTCCGCTTCTTAAGATAGATTATGTTGTCGAGGACCGGCTTCAGGTACCCTTCGGGGACGCTTGAGTAAAACGCCTGATCAAAACCCTTCAGGTCGATATTCGTCGCGTCGAGAAATCCGGCCATCTCCTTTATCGGTTCGGGGTTCAATGACCCGTTCGTCCTTGAGACGTTCAGGATCCCGCGTGCCTTCGCCAAAAGCGACGTATCGCGCATGTACTCATAGAAGATCGCCGGATCGGTGTACGTATAGGCGATCGTCCGGCATTTATACCGCAGAGCGCCGTCGACCACGCTCTGCGGCGGCAAGTCCTGATTCACCGTCTCTTCGGGCTTAAATTGAGAGATCTCCCAATTCTGACAGTATTTGCACCGGTAATTACACCCCGCCGTCGCTATCGAGAACGAAGACGTGCCGGGAAGGAGATGGTAGAACGGTTTCTTCTCGATCGGGTCAACATGCACGGCGGTCGGGTTTCCGTAAACGAAGGAGTAGAGTTTCCCGCCTTTCGGTTCGCGCGCGCGGCAGAATCCCCGCATCCCTTCGTGAAGGACGCAGTGCCGCGGGCAGAGTTCGCACCGAATCGCGCCGCTATCCATTACTTTATAGTACATCGCCTCATGGGGCTCGGCAAATCCGGGGCCGCCGCGCTGCCGCGCGGCGGCGTGAGCGCTGGATCTTGAAAGATCCAGAACAAACGGAGCGAGCGTCATTCCCGCCGCGCCGGAAAGACACCCCTTAACAAACTGCCGCCGGGTTATCTTCGCAGAGTTTCGAAGTTCCATTGAGCTGTCCTCACTTCTCAGTTCATAGTTCATAATTCACATAAACACGGTTTACGGTTAATGGTGTTCGGTGTACGGTGAAAAAATAAAACCAAGAAACAACCAGTAATACAACGCGTACAAATTTGGCGTTGATTTCCTATGAGCTTATCTATCTCTTTTTTTCGTTCTTTTGACCGTAAACCGTTAACCGTACACCGTAAACCATACTTTAACTATGAAACATCATCCGACAACAATCCGTGCCGAGCGAGAAATTTTTGTACCCCATCCACGAATGTTCCGCTGTCCGCGATCACAGCGCTGTTGTGATCTCCCCGTATTTCGAGAAATGATTTCGGCTCGCGCGCTGCCCGAAAAAGCGCCACTCCCTGACGGAACGGAATTATGTCGTCATCGGCGGCGTGAACGATCAGTTTCGGCGGCCGCACCGCGCCGATCTTAGAAACAGAGTCATACCGTATCTTCAAGAATCTGTCTATAAGCTGCTTCGGTATGAACGGATAAACTTGCCGCGCCATCTCCGCTATGGACGAGAATGCCCCGAGCGTAATGACGGCTCCCACAGGAACTTCGGACGCAAGATCGATCGAGATCGCGCCGCCGAGAGACTCCCCGAAGAGGACGATCCTGTCGCTTGCGATCGTACGATCCTTAATAAGGTACTCATACGCGGCTTTCGCGTCTTTATACGTACCCTCTTCCGTTGGAGACCCTTCGCTTGTTCCGTACCCCCGGTAATCATAAATAAAGACGCCCATGCCGAGCCCGGCGAAGATCCTGATAGACTCGAGCCGATGACTGATATTCCCGCCGTTGCCGTGGCTGAAGAGGACGACCGGCGAACGGTCATTCGCGGGCGGCACGAACCATCCGCTCAACCGTACGCCGTCACCGGCGAGGAACGAAACGTCGTCGTACGCGATGTCGATAACCGCCGGGGTCTGTTCGACCGCGCGGGTCGGAAAATATATGTTCTTCTTCTCGATGTCCCGGGAAAAAAAGACGATCGCGGCAAGCACCGCGATAGAGATCCCGATATTCACGATCATGTTCGCCCTTTCCCTGACAATACGCACTTTCTTTTCCCGCTATTTCGCGCCGATGAACCGCGCCATATCCTCCGGCATCGGAGCGGTCAATGAGACGCGCTCATTCGATATCGGGTGGCGCAGCGACAAGCTCCGCGCGTGAAGCGCCAGGCGCCTGAATTTTATCTTAAAATCCTTCCCGAACGCGAACATCCTCTCTCCCAGAATGGGATTGCCGATCTTCGCGAAATGGATCCTGATCTGGTTCGTCCGCCCGGTCAACGGTTCAACGTCAACGACGGAAAACCCCTTCCGAACTTCAACGACGCGGTATTTCGTGACCGCGCTCTGATACGTCATCTTGTTCCTGTTATAGATGGCGCTCCGGATCGTACCGGTGGTTGTCCGCGGCGTTCCCCTGACGAAGGCAGCATACCGCTTCTGTATCCGTTTCTCTTTGAACTCCGCCATCACGATCTTCTGGATCCGTTTTCCTTTGGCGTAAAGAATGATCCCGGAGGTGCCCCGGTCAAGACGGTGGCACGGATACGCGTTGACGCTGATCCCTTTGTCATCAAGATACTTATTTATTTGGTTCGAGAGGGTCATTTTTGACTCTTTTGGAGACGGTACGACGAGAATTCCGGATGGTTTGTCAACCGCGATGATCGCGTCATCTTCGTATACGATCTTGAACCTCGCCGAAGGCGGATTAGATCTCTTCATAGGCATCCCGCTCGACCCATCCTTTTTTGCCGTCTTTCCGCCTCACGTACCCCCACCGGTTCTCCGTCTTTATGAGGTGGACGATCTCCCCTTCGTACAATTTAAAGAATGTGGTCGCTTTTTCGAACGGCTCGAATCTGCACTCGGCGCTTGCGGCAAGAACGACCGACGGCTTCAAAGTCTCGGCGTAATACCTGCGGTAGGCGAAGGATACTGATTCGAGGGCCAGCACCGTCGAAACGATACCGACGGCAATGAGCAGCCTCTTGCGCGCCGAAACGGCCGCTACGGCCAGAAAGATGAGGAGAGCGTCGAGGATATAGAGCGCCGACACGACGATCGCCAGGCGCTCCAGCGTAAAAGGCCCGGATACGGCCTGCATGAGCCTGACCCACCAGACGCCGGTGAGCGCCCCCTCAGACTCCTCGAGAAGCGAAACGACATGGCGCAGGTTGGAAATAAGATCGGGGTCGTTCCGTGAAAACCGTTTTGCCCGTTCGTAGTTCAGTACGGCCCGGCCGAGCCTGCCGAGTTTAAAGTAGGCGTTGCCGAGATTATAATAGAGATTGCCGCTTTCAGATCCGGCCGCCAGGGCTCGCTCGTACTCGGCCGCGGCGTCGGCGTACTCTCCTTCTCCATAGAGCATGTTCCCCTGATAAAAGAAGGTCTCGGGATTCACCGCCGCGTCATTTTCAGCGATGGCGGTCCGCGCCGCTATACAGACGAACGCCATCGCAAGCGCTGAAAGTACTGTCGGTCTTCTCATATTTTATGCCTCTCAAAATAACGGATGATCTCTTCAAGGTTCCTGAGAGTCAGATCCAAACTCTTTTCATCGAGTTTTGAGGGAGCGTAGCGCGCCATATCGCAATCGCTGAAGAGCTGACCGAGCTTAACGACGATATCATCGTCGACCCCCTTCGGGCGGAATATATCGTCGATGATCTGCGACGTAATGCCCGCCGACGGAAGGTGCAGCCTGTTGCCGAGATATCCCTGCAGGGTCTTAAAGATGGCGTCATAAAAAAGCTCCGCTTTCTTCTCGCGCAGGAAGCGGCGCGCGCGGTTCACCCCCCGCTCGGCCTCCTTCGGCGCGCGCAGGCTTCTGGCGTACCGGGTATCTTTACGAAGCCGCTCGAATCTTGAATGCGCGGTGATCAGAGCGATCAGCAGCACAAGAGGCACCACCTGAAAGAGAAGGAAGATCCTGTTCGCGTAGAGCGGTTTTCGCTTCGGCCTCAAGACACCGGGTGAATCCTTTATGTATACGATGTCACTGCCGAGAACCTCGTCCCTGGGTTTCACCAGCGCCGCGCCGGCGCCGGAGTGTTCCACGATCCTCGGCTTCACGTACCCCTCCGGCTTTGTGACCGTAAGCGCGAGCGGGCCCTGCACGATCCTCCGGTAGATCTTTTTATCCGGATCAAAGTAGGAGAATCCGATCTTCGGGATGCCGGTGACCGTCTCCGATTCAGGAATTATGACCTGTTCGAATACCCGCCGGTTCTTTTCTGTCGACATTGTCGGTTCATAGACCCGGAAATTCTCCTGGCTCTCAAGGACCGGGGCCTTCACCGTATTAAAGTTCCCGTTACCGTAAATAGACGTCCTGAGCGTTATAGGATCGCCGACTTTTACGTTCTTCGGGTCGGCCTTCAGGATGAACTGGTAATCGCCGATCGCTCCGGTAAAATCTTCAGGCTTCCCCTCTTTCGGAAGCGGGAGCACCGTCAGCGGGACCTCAGCGGATTTCAACACCAGCGGATGCGTTTCGGACCGCGTGAAGAAGCTGTCAAAGAAAGGATCGTCGAACCCGCTGTCGTAGAATCTGTCCCGGGCGGACCTCCTCTGGCGCTCGCGCGGCATAACGAGCGTGCATTTAAGCTGGGCGGGGCCGAGGGTGAAATCGCCGGTCTTCGTACCAAATACCTGCGTATTGAACTCGATCACGTCATACCGGACGCCGCCGTTTTCTTCCGTATACTGCTTGTGTTTGCCGAATTCCGCTTTTGAAAACCCCTCCTGGCCGAACGTCGGATACTGAATATCCCGCAAGGATAACCTGCTGATGTAGAGTTTTATCGTGACCGGAACGATCTCGTTGATGTACACCTTTGTCTTCTCGGTCGACATTACGAGAAATATCCGGTCATCGAGATTCGGCATCGATTCCGGGGCGCCTGAGGCGGAGTTCGAACGCTGCGGGGCGTCCTCAAGCACCTCGATCTTGATCTTGCCTGAAATATACGTATTCCCGCCGAGCTCAAAATAGAACGGGCCGAGCTCAAAATTCCCCACCCTCAGGGGAAGCAGTGAGTAGATATGCGTGATCGAGCTCTCCATTTTACCGTTGACGATCGACATCATCGACGATGGCCCGAGATAGCGCGCTTGAAAACCGTCGATCGTATCTATCTTCGGCGTTGGAATATTCTGCGTGCCGTAGAACGTCAAATGGAGCTCTGCCGTCTCGCCAAGCGCGACTCTATTTCGGTCGAGGGTGACCTCGAAATTCTTTTCTTTCGCGAATCCCGCGGATGCCGCAAGCAACATCCCCGCGCAAAAGATGATCATCAGCGCGACCCGGCGCGCGAACGATCCTGTATATAGTCGCTTTACCAGTCGTTCCATGTCGTCTTTTGGTGCGCCTTTCTTCTTCTGATGGCCCTGATATTTCTTCGCGCGGCCTCTTCTTCGCCCTGGAGACTATCTAAAAGCATCCCCGCCTCCTCAGAGCTCATCTCTTTCGGCTCTGTTTCTTCCTGATAGAATGATAGTCCGCCCTGCCCCTCTTCTTCCTGCCCTTCTTCCTGCTGCTCACCCTGTTGCCCCTCTTCTCCCTGCTGCTCATCCTTCTCTTCCTGCTCTTCACCTTGAGATTCGTCTTTTTGCCCTTCCTGCTCTTTTTTCTCTTGTTCTTTTTGCTCTTTTTCTTTCTCTGGCGACTGGCGACCGGCATCTGGCGACTGCTTTTCGTCCTGTTCTTTTTCTTCTTTTTTTTCTTGTTCTTTCTCTGGCGACTGGCGACTGGCATCTGGCGACTGATCTTGCTGTTGAGACAGCTCTTCTATCTTCTTGCTTACGAACTCATAATTGAATTTCGCGTCGTGGTCATCCGGATCAAGCTCCATCGCCCGGCGGTAATGGCCAAGCGCTTTTGTATACGCGGCGATCGAGTTTTTCTTGTCCTTCTTCTCCTTGGACTGCCCCGAACGGTAGAGGGAATTGCCAATATTATAATTCGTCTTCGCCTCCAGCCGAGGATCCTCCGAAATACCGAGGGTCTTAGTGTACGATTCGGTCGCCTTCCCGAACTCACTCTTCCGGTAGAGCGCGTCTCCCATGTTAAAATGCGCGATATCGGCATTCGCCTTTGACGAAAGAGCCTTTGAATACTCCTCGATCGCCTCATCGTACTTCTTTTCATTATACAACAAATTACCCCCGCTAACACCCTTTTCGGGGCCCGCCAGGCACGGCGCCGATGTCAGCGCGAGGATCATGATAAGCAAAAGGCATCTCTTCATGCTAAATCCTGAATTTCTTGTCCGACACGAGCGGCTCGATAAAGAGAAGCGCGAGCGCCGCGGCCAGGAATATCTGGAAACGTTCGCGGTATCGCTTCTTCATTTTTGACTCAATATCCCGCTTTTCGAGCTTTGAGATCTTCTGGTCGTATATGACATTGAGGCCGAAATCAGCGCCGGAGGCCTGGACATACGCGCCGCCGGTAATGAGCGCGATCTTCTTCAGAAGCGGCTCGTTGAGGCGGCTCTTCACGACATTACCGGTGTTATCTTTTAAAAAACCGCTCTCTCCGCGGGTATCGACCACCGAGATCAATTCCCCCTCTTTTGTTCCGACGCCAACAGTAAAGATCCGTATCCCCCTATCGTTGGCCTGTTCGGCGATCGCGACAGCGTCCCCTTCGTGGTCTTCCCCGTCGGTAATAATGACGAGTACTTTGTATTTCTTGTCGGGCCCTTCAAAGACCTTGATCGCTTCCTTGATGGCCGCCGAAATAGATGTCCCGCCTCGCGGGATGATCGACGAATCAAGATCATCGAGCGCGAGGAGAAAGCCGCCGTAATCCTGCGTCAGAGGGCACTGGAGGAACGCCCGGCCGGCGAACGCTATCAGCCCGATCCGATCGCCTTTCAGCTTCCTGACCATATCCTTGACCGCCAGCCGCGATCGGTCGAGCCGGTTCGGACGCACGTCTCTGGCGAGCATGCTCTTGGAAGTATCCATCGCTACGAGGATATCGAGCCCCCGCCGTTTTACCTCTTCCCATTCAAACCCCCATTGCGGCCTGAGGAGAGAAAATACCATAAGGAAGACGGCAATGAAGAGAAAGGAGGCCTTGACGGTCTTCCTGCGCCGGCTGAAACCGACGGTCACCGCGTCCAGCACTTCGCGCTGGGCGAACCGCTCCATCAGAACGCGCCGCCTGCGCCGCGATCTCAGAAGAAAAAGCAGAAGCGTGAACAGGATGAGCGCCGCCGCTTCGAACTGTGGATTACCGTACTGCATAGTTACGGTATCCTCATCAAAACGGTATTCGCCAGAAGGATCTCCAAAAGCAGCGTAATAAGGCCCGGGACCAGGAAGTACGGGAAGAACTCCCGGTACTCCTTGTAGCCGGTGTTCTCGATCTTCGTCTTCTCAAGCTTATCGATCTCATCGTAAATGGTCTTCATCGTACGCGCGTCAGCCGCCCGGTAGTACCTGCCGCCGGTAAGTTCGGCTATTCTTTTGAGCGTCGCCTCATCGAGATCGATGTCAACATTCCGGTAGACCGTCCTCCCGAGCCGGTCGCGGAACGGGTAGGGGACCGCGCCCTTCGATCCGACGCCGACCGTGTAGACTTTTATCTTGAGCGCCTTGGCCGCCTCCGCGGCGGTCGAGGCCGTTATCTCGCCGGCATTGTTCACGCCGTCGGTCACCAGGATGATGATCCTGCTCTTCGCGGCCGAATCCTTCAGCCTGGTCAGCGACGCCGCGACGGCCGATCCGATCGCGGTCGCGTCCTCAAGCATCCCGACCGAGACGCGGTCGAGGTTCTCGAGCAGCCAGCTGTGGTCGAACGTCAAGGGGCAGACGGTATACGGGTGGGCGGCAAAGGCGATGATGCCCAGCCGGTCATTCTTCCGCTTCTCGATGAAGTTCTTGACGACTTCCCGGGTGATCTCGAACCGGTTGACGCGCCTGCCGCCGGCGGTAAAATCCTCAGCGAGCATGCTGGTCGATGTATCGAGCGCCAGAACGATATCGACGCCTTCGGTGTATGTCTTGAACTCCTCGATAATAAGCCGGGGCCGCGCCAGGGCGATAATGATGAGCGCGAGAGCACAGGCCCTGAGAACAATAAGGTTTGACGACATCCGCTCTCTGAAGGTCGGCTTCAGAACATTCACCAGGGCGCTGTACGAAAACGAGAAAGCCGGCTTCGACCGGAACCTTTTTGTGAGAAAAAGAAGCGGCGGTATCAGGAACACAAGAGCGAGAACCAGGGGATTGGCAAACGTCATTTCTCTTCCACCGTTTTTGTCTGGTCAACGAAACTTTTGGCTGTCTGGAACGATGATTCTATCTCTTCATGAGCCGGGCCGTACTTCGCGAACTTTACCATATCGCAGCCCGAGAGGAACTCCTTCAGAAGCGCTTTTTGGACGCTTGTCAGGAACCCCGACTCCCTGACCGATCCGAGAAATTCTTCGGTGGTCATCTCAGGAGCCCGGAGCGAGAACCTGTTCTCAAGATATCTCCGGATGCAGTTGGAGAGCCTCGTAAAATACTCTTTACTCTTCCCCTGCGCGATCAGGCCGCGGTTCTTGATATCTCTCAGTTCCTCATACGCTATCTCGTGCGCCGGCCGAATGACGATACGCTCACCCCTCGACCGGATCTTCCTGATCAGAAGGGCCGCAAGCGCCCAGGCGGCGGCGAAACCCGCCACTATCAGCGCAACCGCCCTCAGGCGGCTCTCTCGAAGCGCCAGCGGGTCCTTAATGTCGCGGATGTCGTTCACATCCTTCCGGCCCGCCAATACGCTCCGTACCGCGACAGCCACGCGGCCTGTTTTTATCTCGCGCCACTGGCCGCCGGGAAACCGGACGCGCACGGAAAGCGGCTCTATGACACGGCTTCCCGGCTCATACGAGGTGAGGATGTATTCGATCGATCTTCTTTCTTCGGCGAAGGGCCAGCGGGATATCTCCCGCTGGGCGCTTCCGGCCACAAATTCCCCGAAACGGCCCTCTGCCTGAGGGAATTCGACCTCAAGGCCCGGCTTTTTTGAAAAAACATCGATCGAATATCTGACGCGGTCCCCGATAAAAACTTCTTCTTTGTCGACCCGCGCCTCCACCCGCACCGGGTCCGGCGCGGTCGTTTCGCTCGAAGCGGCCAAACCCGCGCCGGCAAAAAGAAGCACGCATAAAACTGCGGGAATCGTTATACACGATCGTTCCATCGATGTTACTCTCCAGTAGTCTGTTAACTTAATTCTTGTCATTCCCGCCTTTCTTTTTGTCAATAACTTATGTGACACTGTCCTATATCCTCCGGCGTCTCATCTTGAAAAATTTTATCAATGGCTTCACATACGGCTCATTCGTCTGGATATCGATATGATCGACGCCGATCGATTGGAAAAGCCTCGTCCGGCCCTCAAGAAGCCTTCGCGCGTTCTCAGCGTAGCGCGAGCGCAGTTTCCGGCTCGAGGTATCGATGCCGCGCTTCTGGAGCGTTTCAGCGTCGGCTATCTCCACGATCCCCGCCGCCGGAAGTTCCCGTTCCCGCGGATCGGTGATGGTCACCGCGATGACATCGTGCCGGTTATTCGCCGCCGCAAGCGGCCGTTTGAAGCCTTCCGCGAAAAAGTCCGATACGATAAAAACGACAGCGCGATGCTTGACGACCCTGTTGAGATATTCAAGCGCCCCGTGGATATCGGTCTTCTTCCCTTTCGGTTTGAAATAAAGCGCCTCCCGTATCACGCGCAGCACATGGCGCATCCCTTTATTCGGCGGAACGAACTTCTCGACCTTGTCGGTAAAGACGATCAATCCGACGCGGTCGTTATTCTGGAGCGTACAGAAAGCGAGCACCGCCGAAAGCTCGGCGGCAAGCTCGCTCTTTAAGCGCTTGGCCGACCCGAAATTGCAGGAGCCCGAGGCGTCTAAGAGCACCATCACGGTCAGCTGACGCTCCTCAACGAATTTCTTTACGTACGGATTCCCCGTCCGGGCGGTAACGTTCCAGTCGATCGAGCGGATCTCGTCGCCCGGCGCGTACTCCCTGACTTCGTCAAACTCCATGCCGCGCCCTTTAAAGACGCTCTCGTATTGGCCGGCAAAAAGATCCGTGACGATCCTCGACGTCGTGATCTGTATGTGCCTGATCTTCTGGATGATGTTCGTTGGAATCATGATTTGCTACTCATCGTTTACATTTCGTATCTAGTATCTGGTATCTTGTATCTGGCGTACCGAATTTTCATTCGGATTGTAAAATGGACAATAGTCGAATTTTACTAGATACCAGATACGAGATACTAGATACGATCACCTCTGCGCTATGCCCTCCCTCTAAATCCGTCCTTTTAAATACGCGCGCCGCCGCGTTTCGGGAAATTTCTCGATCGCGTAGCGCAGCATAGTCCGCGGCATAGTTTTATAACGTCCCTTCAGGAACCGCTCTTCAGCGGCTCTATCCCGTTTGCCAACCTCCCTGAGCATCCAACCAACCGCCTTATGGATCAAGTCCTCTTTGTCGCGAAGCAGGATCCCGGCGATCGCCAGCGTTTCCCCGAACAATCCCTGTTTTATATAATGGAACGTCGACAGGATCGCGATCCGCCGCTCCCAGAGATTCCGGGAGTACGCCAGCATATAGAGCGGCTTTTTATCTTTGTCAAACAGATACCGTCCCACCACACGCTCGGCGGTTACATCGACGAGATCCCAGTTATTGATCTTGTCGATATTCGCCAGATACGCCCGATAGATCCTCTTCTGAACACGTGCGGTCCCGCGATCGTACTGCCGGATGAGGATCAGAAGCGCTAAGAGGCGCTCCTCGTGGATAGCGGACCTCAGCAGCAGAACCGCGTCACGAAGGGCCAGTTCCGCAAACCGCTTCGCGAGGCCGCGGATAACCGGAACGGTAACGCCGATAAACAGATCCCCTTCGGCGTACTGTCCTTTCCCCGTCTTAAAAAAGCTCTGAAGGATCTTCGCCTTCTTCTTACTTTTATGGCTATGGAGCGCCGCGCGCGCCGACCGCAAGCTCAACGTTTTCTCGTGCAATGAGCGCTTCCTTTTATTTGTGGCACGCTTCCGCTACTGCCTTCAATTTCACTTCCAGTATCTATTATTGCGTGCACCATGTAGTACAAAGTTCAGAGTTCAAAGAGGATCCGTAACGTGAGCGGGTTCAGAGTTCATAGTTCAAAGTTCATAGTGAGATTGTCTTATAGTCAAACTTCTATGAACTATGTATTTTGTACTATGAACCAAGCGGCATTTTTTTGTTTATATCTACTGTCGTACACCGTTAACCGTGATTTTCTATGAACTATGTACGATGAAATATGAACCAGACGGCGACTTTTAACCGTGCACCGTTAACCATAAACCGCAACCCTACGGTGTCGTCGAAAATTTCGCCGAAAGGCCGAGGACAAAAGCTCTGAGCAATTTTACGGCGTTCTCCAGGTCATTAAGGCTCAAAAGCTCAACGGGCGTATGCCCGTAGCGGAGCGGGATGCTGACCAGCCCGGCGGCGACTCCCGACCGTGTCAGCTGAATAACGTTCGCGTCGGTCCTGCTTCCCCCGGCGAGCGCCTGCACCTGGTACGGGATCTTCTCTTTCCCGGCAACGCGTACCAATCGATCAAAAACCCGCGGGTTAATGTTCGGCCCCCGGGCGATAACCGGGCCGCGCCCTATCCGGATATCCCCGACCGCGGCCTTCTCCATACCGGGAGTGTCCGTCGCGCCCGTTACGTCGACCGCGATCCCGATATCGGGATCGATGCCGTACGCGCTCGTCTGCGCCCCCCGCAGGCCGATCTCTTCCTGAACGGTCGCGACGCCGTAGAGCGAGCACGCGAGTTTCTTGCCGGATACCTGCCGCAATACTTCAGCGACAACAAAAGCGCCCGCCCGGTCGTCAAACCCTCTGGCAGAAGCCGTATCGTTATACAAGAGCTCAAGACCCGCCGCCGCTACAGCGACATCGCCGATCGAACAGAGCGACGCGGCCTCCTCGCGGCTTGCGGCCCCGATATCGATCCAAAAATCTTTGATTTTGGCGATCTTCCCTTTACCGTCGTCGGCATATGAGGACGGTGGGCGTTTTCCGACAACACCCGTCACGTTTCCTTTCTTCGTCATGATCCGGACACGCCTTCCGGGGATCACGTGAGGATCGATCCCGCCGATCGCGGAAAAGTAGACGAACCCTTTCTCATCGATATATTTGACCATGAAACCGATCTCATCGATATGGCCGGCAAGCATTACCTTCGGCGCGGCATTTTCGTTCAGAACGGCGATGGCGTTGCCGTGGGGATCGATCGTTATTTTTTTCGCCGATCGTTTAACGCGGCTCATCCAGACGCGGATCGCCTCCTGTTCGTACCCCGAAGGGCTGGCGATCCCAAGAAGTGTTTTAAGGAATGCGAGTGACTCTTCTCTCATAGTAAATACTCCTGCTGCAATAGCGCCGCACTGAATCTTTTATTTATTATACCCCCGGGCCGGTCGAAACGGAAGGTAATTCTCTACTGGTGAGCGACGGCGATCCATCGCTTTGAAAAGTACCGCCTTGAAATAAAGTAAGTCTGGACAAGGATCGAAACGTTCATCGACCACCAGACGGCCAGGGCGCCATATCCGAACAGAACACCGAGGACAAAACTTAGCGGCACGCGCAATACCCAGATGCTGAGCGAGACGATGGTCATGACACTCCGGGTATCCCCCGCGCCGTTCAATCCGCCGGCGAGGATAATTCCCCACGCCATGAACGGCTCAAAACAGAGCGTGATCAGGATATACTGCACGCACCGGTCGATGACAATGGGGTTATCCGAAAGTGCCGACGCGACCGCGCGGGCGTTCAACATCACCACCGCTGTCACGACAGAGACGATCACGACGCCGATCGCGGCCGTCATAATACCGCCGTGGAAAGCGTCTTCTTCCCGTCGTTTTCCCAGAAGGTTCCCCACAACCACGGCATTGGCCATATTGAACGCGAACGCCGGAAGAAAGATCGCGGATTCGATCTTCAGGCCGTTGGTGAACGCCGCCATTATTTCAACATTATGGCGCGGCAGGCGGCTCAGGATCATAAAGAGCACCATGGAACCAAACTGCCAAAAAACCTGCAGGACGCCTGCCGGCCAGCTTATGTTCGTGATCCGTTTAATGATCGAAAATGAGGCTTTCGAAAAACCGCAGTTAAATCGGAGAACATAATACAGGTTCAGCACGCTGCCCGCCAGAAGGCTGATTACGGTCGAAACCGCGATCCCCCGGAATCCCAGCGGCGTATAAAAAGAGAGATAAAAATTGAGGCCGATATTCAAACAGCATACCATCGCCATCGTCAAGAGCGACTTCCGGACCATATTGCAGGCGCGCAGGATGGCGTTCGTGTTCATCATGATGTAGTGGAAGATGATTCCCGTCGAGTAGATACCAACAAAGGTGACCGCGAAGCTCTTTATCTCTTCCGGCGCGCGAAGGGCGCGGATAATGCTGCCGGTCAGGAGTACGCCGATGGCGGAGAAGACCAGTCCCGCCGCGAGGATCATTGTCAGCGACGAGCTGATAGCGACGCGAAGCTCCCGCTTGTCGTGCCCGGCGAAAGTCCTCGATATAACCGATACCGCCCCCACCGAGAGCGCCATCGCGATGACGAGAAAGACGAAGTAGAGCTGGAACGACATCCCGTAGGCCGCCTGTACCTCTTTTCCGAAACGGCCGGCGATATAGACATCGGCGATCCCGATCAGAAAGATGAAGAACATGATCAGCGTCATCGCCCAGCTGACCGACCAGCTTTCGGCGACGATCTTTTTCATGTTCCCGTTCTGCAACATTTTTTTAAGTATCATACATAGGGTCAACCGGCGGGAGAAACCGTACATTCCGGATAGGCCGGAATACTGCTGTCTATGATCATTGAAAATGCCGATTTGTTGAATGGTTAATTCTGAGATTCGATCTTACATTGTCTTTGCGAGGAGGCCTTTAGGCCGACGAAGCAATCTCTGTCAGAATTACCAAAAAGCGAGATTGCTTCGCTACGCTCGCAATGACGGCTAATTAAAACGATAGTTATTTACTTACGACGTCGGAACCATACGACCGCCGTAAAAATAATGATCAAAAAAACAAGCATCGCGAGTCGAAGCGGATAGATGATCCGGGATCGCCCCTCGAGCACGTAATCCCGCCACTGAAAATCAGACGTCGTAAATGCCCAGCTCAGGACATTGCCGTTACGGTCGTGCGCGTTTGTGCCGGTGACCGTTCCGGGCAAAGAAAGCGAGACGTTAAAACCGTACGTCTGAAAAAAACCGTAGGGACCGAATAAATACCCTTCACGCTCGGCGTCTTCCCAATACCCCTCCATATCTTCCTCTGAACTTTCCATCGCGCGCTCGACCGCCTCACGCCGAGGATCGCTTTCCTCGAGATCCGCGGAAAAAAGTTCGCTCACGATATCCGAAACGATCCGGCCGCTCTCAAGGGCGGGCGCCAGCTCCTCGGTAAAAACTTCACTGGTGAAGATCGAGTCCTCGCGGCGGAAGGCCTCCATGAACTTGTCCTTCAACGGACCGTACACATTATGCACCGCGGCGGCGGCCTGCGCGGGATCCACCTCCCCTTCAAGCTCCCGGGCAACCTCTTCGGTCAGATGCTCGGCAAATAAACCAAAGAACGCGCTGATCGCCGCTTCGGCCTTTTTCTTATCCGCGAGACCGAAAAACCGTTCCTGATAATCGTATGTCTTCATGAAAAAGAGATCGTGAACCGTTAGCCGTATTTCATTGCTCGATCTCGATCCCGCCGAGACGGCCTTGCGTATATAATCCGAGCGGATCTCCTCGCCGGGAGCGAACCGGCCGGTCGCTTCGTACACATAGACAACCCCTTCGATCTCTTTTTCGCCGGACCAATCGTATTTTAGCGCGTCTTCCGTCGTCCAGACCCCTCCCGGAGGAAGGTCATAGCGCTCGAGCAATTCGTTTTTATCCGTATCCGAATCAGCGACATACCTGGTCGTCCGCGTCACCGTCCCATCCGAATCAACTACGGTCTGTGCCTTAAAATCGATCTTGCAGCCGGAGGCGATTAATGGCAGGAGGATGATGAGGAAGAGGGTTCGTTTTTTCATAGTGGGCATTACATTTTTTCCCGTCTTTGCGAGGAGCCCCGCAAATATGAATGCCGGCGACGAAGCAATCTCGTTCTTTATTAATTCTGACTGAGATTGCTTCGCGGAGTTTACCCTGAATCGAACTCGTTCTGGTTCAGGGCTCGCAATGACAAAATTTTCTATCCTTTACATGCTGAGCGCTGAGCTCTGTGTGCTATACCCCTGGCCCTTCATCCTCCAACGGCAGCGGCGTATAGCCGACGTTCAGGCTGGATAAGAAATAAAGAGAAAAGCTCCTGAAAAAAACGGCGAACGGCACATTCACGCACATTAGCAGAATGACCGCCGCCAG
Organism: Candidatus Omnitrophota bacterium; assembly: GCA_043825275.1. GTDB lineage: Bacteria > Omnitrophota > Gorgyraeia > 2-01-FULL-45-10 > JBDRSA01 > JBDRSA01. Next base: position 11,253 of record JBDRSA010000138.1, on the reverse strand, counting down.
CGCAAACGGTATGCCGACAATTACCGCGAAAATAATGTAGATCACTTTTGCCTTCAGGAGCGCGCCCAATATCAGATACGGCAATCCAAAGATGGCCGCGCCGGAAAGCAGGATCGCTGCAATACAGAGCAGCGCCGCGATAAGAGCGATCATTCCGGAGGCGATCCCCAACCCCATTATGACAAGAAGATACAGTAGGAACTCCTTCTTATTCTCCCGCGCGATCTCGACAAACTTCCGCCAGGCCGGTTTGAGCGTAGACCGGTCGATTGCCATTATGGTGACAATAAAATCGTCTACAAAAACGCTGACAACGGTTAGAAGTAGTATTCCGGCCACGCCCAAAACGATCGGAGCGGCGAACAAACCGACGATCTTTCCGATGTCCGGCTCTCCTTGCGCCTGAAAGATCCCTGAGGCCGAACCGACCGCGAACGCCCACACGGCCAGAAGCCCAAAAAAGCAAATCGCGGCGGCGATGATCACGATGAAAAACCGGAAGAGCGAATCCCCTTCCCCCCGGTAGCGATCGAACGGCTCCCTGACCGACGCGTCGTTCTTAACGATTGATTCGAACCAGATGAATTTAAACCGCGCTCCCACCCAGGCAAAAAACAGGATCAGCCCGACGATCAATAGCGCGATCGGAATGATGATAGCGGCCAGCAGGAATCCGGACGGACCTTTCGAGGGTTCATTGACGATACCCGCAAGCCCCTGCTCCTCCTTTATAACGGCCGGGGTTCTCTCTGAGCGCGCGGATCCGCTTGCGTCTTCCTGAAGTTTCTGCTCAGCCGAGATCGGTTCCTTTTGAGCCGCCTTTTCCGGTGCGCGGTTCCCGCCGCCTCCGGGACCGTTGCCGTTGCCGCCGCCGAGAGCGCCGGCAAGCGAAGCGATCAAAAGCAGCATGAGCCACTTTTTTAATGAGAACGGACTGAAGAGAATAAGCTTCGTCCGATCGACACTCTTACTGACAAGCGTTCCTATCGAGATTTCACGCATACCGTTATCTCCTTTTTTTAGAGCGTTATAAAAAACCGCGGCTCGACCGGAAGCTGATGATCCCGCAGGAAAACTCAGCGGCAGGACCCGTCAGAAGCCGCTTCGTCCTTTGACAAGCTCAGGATTCCGCCCCCGAGAAACGATAACTTCGTACAGCGCCCTACCCTTTAAGGCCATCGATCAGACCGTACAGTTCATCCGTTGAAGATACCCGGACTATCCGTTCCCGCATCCGTGAAGCGCCCGGCATCCCTTTCAGGTACCACATCGCGATCTTTCCCATGATACCGAGCGTACAGGCCGGGCTCGTCTCTTTGTAACGGGCTATATATGAAAGGTGCTTCTTTAAAACCCGCTTCTTCACGGCAAGCGTCGGACTTCGCGCAACCGTACCGTTCTTTAAATATTTCTGTATGCTCTTGAATATCCACGGGTTCCCGAGCGCTCCTCTGGCGACAAGGATCCCGTCGCATCCCGTTTCATCGAACATCCGCTTCGCCAGTGACGCGCTCAATATATCACCGCTGCCGTAGAGCGGCACCGAAAGCGCCTTCTTAACCGCCCGTATCGCCGGATAGTCAACGGAGCCTGCGTATCCTTGTGAAACCGTTCTTCCGTGCAGGAAGACTATTGACGCGCCGTTCTCCTGGCAGATCTTCGCCGTTTTGACGGCTTCCCGCAGATCTCGACCGCCGAAACCGATCCGTAATTTAACGCTCACCGGGATCGGCAGCTTTGAGGAGAGCGTTTTCAGGATCCTGCCAAGCCGTTTCGGGGAATTCAGAAGAGCGGCTCCCGCTTTTTTTTTGATCACTTTCTTCGCCGGACACGCGGCGTTCACGTCGAGGAGGGATATGTCGGTACAATCGGTCAGTTTTTCCGCCGCGTCGAGCATATACTTGGGGTCGGCGCCTAACAGCTGCGCCGCTACAGGGATGTCTTTCTCCGTGGTCCGGGCCAGGCGCATGCTGCGTTCATGGCTGTACATAAAAGAACGCGCGTCCATCATTTCGAAGAAACAGAACGGCGCCCCAAGCTCGCGGCATATCAACCTGAACGAGAGGTCGGATACGCCCGATAATGGCGCCAGGATAACTTTATGCTTTACTATTTTCTTTACGTTTGTGTGCACGATAAAACGTATCTGTCATTGAATAATGCATTTTGAGACTCGACTTCAAGTCGTCTTTGCGAGGAGCGATAGCGACGAAGCAATCTCATTCAGAATTACTAAAAAGCGAGATTGCTTCGTCGACAAACAAGTCAATGACGGTCTCCTCGCAATGACATGCAGGCCTTTTTCAACGCTCTCAACTTACGACTTACCACTTACAACTAGATAAATCCTACTCGATTATATCACCGACGACCGGCCCACACTTGACGCCGGTTTTCTCAAAATACTTTCTTGCTTTTTCCAGATCCGCGGCCGTTCCGCTCAGCTCAAGCGTCACTTCGCCTATCTTTTCCGTGATCTTCGCTCTGCGGATATTCGGGATGACATTGTATTTTTTCGCCGCCGTATAAATTACCGGCTCCTTAATAAGCTTCTGCGGGAATATCAAATGCACTATTCTTTTCGCCATAGGTCACCCCTCCTTTTTCTTCTGTAAACCGCAAAATACCTCATAATCGATAAGTTGTGTCACCGTCGGATTCTTTCCGCAGATCGGACAGTTCGGATCCCGCGGGACCTTCACCTGGCGGAAGCTGGATTCAAGCGCGTTGAATATTAAGAGCCTCCCGCTTAGAAGCGTACCAGAATTCAGAATAAATTTCAATACCTCATTCGCCTGTATCGTTCCGATTATTCCGGCGACGGCGCCGAGTATCCCCGCCTCCTGACAGCTCGGGACCATTCCCGGCGGCGGCGGCTCCGCAAAAAGGCACCGATAGCACGCGCTCTCACCGGGCAGGATCGTTATCGCCTGCCCCTCATACTTCAGTATCCCGCCGTGCGACAGCGGTTTTTTTAAAAGGACACACGCGTCATTCACCAGATATCGTGTCGGAAAATTATCCGATCCGTCGACGACAATATCGTAGTCTTTCATGATGTCCATGATGTTCGCCGACGTAAGGCGGACATTATGCGTGATGACGTTGACGTCCGGGTTAATGGCGCTCAGTCTCTTTTTTCCGGATTCAACCTTCGGCATACCGACCGTATCGTTGGAATGGATTATCTGGCGCTGCAGGTTATTGACCTCGACCTTGTCCGAATCCACCAGAGCGATCGTTCCGACGCCTGCTGACGCCAGATAGAGGGCGCAGGGAGACCCGAGTCCCCCTGTTCCTATAACGAGAACTTTCGCTCCCAGGAGCTTCTCCTGTCCCTTTCCGCCGACGTTCGGCAGAATGATCTGCCGCGAATAACGTTCGATCTGATCTTCCCGTAAATTCATCGCCGGGCGCCTTCTCGCGCGGAGCCCGACCCTCCGGCGATCGCGGGGACGATCGAGATCTCATCGCCGTCTTTGACCGGCGTGCTGTCCCGCTGCAGGAATCGGACGTCTTCCTGGTTCACGTAGATATTGATGAACCGGCGCACCTTGCCCTCTTCGTCGCATATCCTCGATTTGATCCCCGGATACTCTTTCTCTAAATTCTCGATCAACTCCCCTACGGTAGCTCCGGCTGAGACAACTTCGGTCTTGTTCCCGGTAAGCTTCTGCAGCGGCGTGGGAATTCTCACGGTAATCGACATGATTGTTTACCTCCCCGTAACGTGTTCTTCGAACGAAGCGAGATTCGGTTTTATCCTGATCGGCTTACCGATCTTTCCGCTTACCGCTTCGTGTGTTTTAAAGCCGTTGCCGGTTATACAGACAACGATACTCTCATCCTTCGGGATCCTGCCCGATTCGATCAATTTTTTTGCCGCGCCGAACGTCACGCCGCCCGCGGTCTCGGTAAATATCCCCTCGGTCATGGCGAGAAGCTTTATCGCCTCGACGATCTCGTCGTCGGTGACGTCTTCGGCCCAGCCGCCGGTCTCCCTGACGGTTCCCGAGGCGTACACGCCGTCGGCAGGATTTCCGATCGCGAGCGATTTCGCGATCGTGTTCGGCTTTACCGGTTTTATGATATCGGATCCCTCCTTGATCGCGGTAACGATCGGCGCGCATCCGGCGGCTTGAGCCGCGTAGATCTTCGACGGCACGTCATCAAGCAGCCCGACAGCCTGGAACTCCTTCAGCCCTTTCAGGATCTTCGTGATCAGGGAACCTCCGGCGCAGGGAACAACGATATGCTTCGGCGCCTTCCATCCCAGCTGTTCGGCGATCTCATGGCCGTACGTCTTCGATCCTTCCGCGTAGAACGGCCTGATATTAATATTGACGAACGCCCATTTATAGCGCATCGCGACCTCGGAACAGAGCCTGTTCACCTGGTCGTAATTACCGTCAACGGCTATCAGCGTCGGGTTATAGATCAGCGTTCCCACGACCTTCCCGAGCTCGAGGTCCGAAGGAATAAAGATAAAGCGTTCTAATCCGGCAAGCGCCGACTGCGCGGCGACTGAGTTCGCGAGATTCCCGGTCGAAGCGCAGGCAACGGTCTTAAACCCGAACTCCTTCGCTTTCGAAAGGGCTACCGCGACGACCCGGTCCTTGAACGAAAGCGTCGGGTGGCTCACCGAATCATCCTTCAAGTACAGTTCCTTCACGCCCAGGACCTTCTCAAGGTTCCTCGCGCGGATCAGCGGCGTAAATCCTGAGTTGAGCCCGTCGGTCGGCGCGCCGTCTATCGGCATGAACTCCCGGTACCGCCAGAGATTCTGCGGCCTCGATTCGATGACCTTCCGCGAGACCTTCTTTTTGATCTTCTCATAATCGTAATCCACTTCCAGCGGCCCGAAACAGTATTCGCAGACATACAGCGGTTCTTTGGGATACGTTCGAGCGCACTCTCTGCATTTTAATCCTTTTACGTAACTCATAGGAACTCTCCTGTTATCGCTTTTTTAGCGTGACTTTATAGAACCCGCCCTGCTTCTCGATTCCCTCGATCAGATGCCCGTCATTTTCCAGGCTTTTCGGAACATTCTGTATCGGTTCTCCTTCGTCGAGCAGGATCTCTACGCGCGTACCGGCATCGAGCGGCTCGAGGAACAACTTGGCTTTTACATAATTCAGGGGGCACGGCGTACCCTTCAGGTCGTACACTTTGGCCGCTTTGGCGGGCTTATCTTCGGAAGCGCCCTTCCGCGCCGGAAAATTGAACGAACTGTCCATGCTTCCATAGAGCTGCCGCACGTGCGCGAGAAGACCCTTCGTATACTGAAATACCTTCTTCCGCTCTTCCGTTGTCCCACCATCGGTGATCCCCGAATAAACTCCCCTGATATCCTTATATTCCGCCGACGCTATCTTCCCGTCGACGAAGATCTCTTTAAAATCGGCAACCGCCTCGCTATCCGACTGCGGGTCCCGCCCTTTTACGATACACAGCGCGCGGGTCACAAGATGGAACGCTTCCCGTATATGTTCCGCGCGATACTCATTCCGCTCGGCGTCCGCCAGAGCGGCCTCTCCTTCGGCAAGATCGGAATCGATCATATCGAGGACCCCCGCCCCGCATTCCCCGGGCCCCAGCCCGGCAAGCGAGAACTCCTCATCCTTACCCCAATCGACATAAAAGGTCCTGTCTTCCAAATAGGGAGGCACGAACGCGTACCGTTCAATGGCCCCGCGCGCGATATCGGCCCCGCGCGTCGCAAGGAATGAATAGATATCGTCGGTTTCGGATAACGCGGTTTCCGCTTCGGTAAAAAAATCCTTCAGGAAGAGGGGGATATTTCTGCCGGGGACCGCGCCTATCTCCATGGCGAATCGCGTAGAATCAACCCCGGTCCTCCCTCCCAAAAATACCTTATAGAACGGAACGGGCCGGTTGTCTACCCGTTTCACCATACCATGGAACGATACCTTCCCCAACGGCTGCCTGCCGCATGAATTTTGGCATCCGTTCATTTTTATTTCAAGGTCCCTGAATACCCTCTTTTTCAAAAATTCCTTCCTGATCATCTCTTCGGCCGCCGCGGCAAGACCGGGAGTGTCACAGAGCCCCAGGTTGCAGGTAGAGGCGCCCTTACAGGCAACGACGTTCAAGAGGCTCTTCGGAAAAAGAAAGTTTCCCGAGATCCGCGTGATACGCTCGAACAACCTGAAAAGATCCCGTCCGCTTACCCATACGATCGCGATATTTTGATCCTGGGTTACCCGGAACTCTATGCCGGGGAAATTCTTCTCCAGGCCCGCGAGCGCCGAAAGATCTTCCGCGCGGATATTCCCCCGGGGAAGCCTCAATGCAACGCTGAAAAAACCCGCCTGCTTCTGCGGGATAACATTATAGTCCAGAAAATCCTTATACGCGGGGTTTTCGTTCCGCGGCAGTTCGGCGCTTCCGCGTTCTTTCGCGGGATAGTCGATCCTTCGTAAAACGATACGCTCTTCTTCTTTGACGACCTTTAACTCTTCGGCGTACAGCCGCTTGAATTCCTCCCATCCGATATCTTCCACGAGAAATCTCAGCCGGTTGCGGTGCTTATTCCGCCGGTCTCCTTTCCGGTAGAAGATATTCCGCACCGCGGTCGCGCAATAGCCAACGTCGCCGGCCGGGATGAATTCCTCGAGCTCCTGTCCTATCCGGGAGCTCGCCCCCATACCGCCGCCGGCGAATACCCTGAATCCCTTCACGCCGCCTTTGACCGAAGCGAAAAATCCGAGATCATTCACCATAACCCCGGCGCAATCCTTTGAGCACGCTGAGAACGCGATCTTGAACTTACGCGGCATCGTAAATGACTTCTCCTGTCTGAGAAGATGCTCGGTCAGCCCGATGGCGCACTCTCTCACGTCAAAAACTTCTTCTTTACATACGCCGGCCAGCGGACAGGCCACGATGTTCCTGACGGTATTGCCGCCGCCGCCGCGCGGAGAGAGGTCGTACTCTTTCAGATGATCCATAATGGCGGCGGTATCCTCCAGACGAATATTGTGTATCTGGATATCCTGCCGCGTCGTCGCATGCAGGACCCCGTCGCCGTATTTCGATGAAACACGCGCGAGCGCTTCCAGCTGAGGCGGACGAGCCTCACCGGCAGCTACTCTGATCCGGTTCATGTATACTTTTCCCCCGCGATGGGAATAGACCCCCCAGGGAACGCGTATTCCTTTGAAACGCGAAAGCGAAATAGTCCCTTGATTCACCTTTTCCAGGGAGTCTTTATATTTTCGCAGATCATCATTAACTTCTTGCGGCAGTTTGTACATCGTTAACCTCTGCGTATCCGTCAATTTTTAGGATTCAAAATAGCGCTCCATCGAAAAATACCGCTCACCGGTATCGGGAAGAACGGTGACAATCCGTTTTCCTTTGCCGAGCTCCTTCGCGATCCGCAGCGCCGCCACGACCGCGGCACCCGCCGATATCCCCACAAAAAGCCCTTCCTCCACGCACAACTTTCTGGAGGTCCTGAACGCGTCATTATCATCGACCAGTTCGATACGGTCGATCACGTCTCTGTTCAAAACTTTCGGGACGAACCCCGCTCCGATCCCCTGGATCTTATGCGGCCCGGACTCTCTTCCGGACAAGACCGCGCTCGACGCCGGCTCGACCGCGACGATCATAATGCCGGGGACCTGTTTCTTTAGTATTTCACCCACGCCGGTGATCGTTCCGCCGGTTCCGATGCCCGACACAAAAGCGTCGATCGATCCGCCGGTCGCCTCCAGGATCTCTTTCGCGGTGGCCCGGCGGTGGGCCTCGGGATTCGCCGGGTTCAGGAACTGCTGCGGCATAAAACCGTTCGGGGTCTTCTTTAAGATCTCTTCGGCTTTCTTGATCGAACCGAGCATCCCCTCTTTGCCCGGCGTTAAGATCACCTCGGCGCCGTAGCTCTTGAGGATATAGATCCTCTCGAGGCTCATCGTCTCGGGCATCGTCAGGATACACCGGTATTTTTTAACCGCGGCAACCATCGCCAGGCCTATGCCGGTATTGCCGCTGGTCGGCTCGACAATGGTCGAGCCCGGTTTCAGCAGCCCCTTCTTTTCGGCATCGACGATCATCGAAAGACAGATCCGGTCCTTTACGCTGCCGCCGGGGTTGAACGACTCGAGCTTTCCGAGGACTTCCGCCCATTCCGGCTTCACGAGCGTGTTCAGGCGTACCAGCGGCGTATTGCCGATCAGCTCAAGAACATTCTGAGCGATCACGGCCGCGCCGCCTCCCATATAGTGTACGAATTCCAATTTGTCGTCCTGTTTGAGCAGTGTCCGGTCATAGGTGTCTTTCGCGATGATCTGTTCGTTCAACTCAACCGTAACGACTTCCGGCCGTATGCTTTTATCATCCAGAAGCTTCAGGAGGCTCATCGCGCCGGCGATCTCCTCTTTCTTCCCGTTAACATAGATATTCATTGATCTTCTCCTTTTTCAGGCATATGAACCTTTGCCGGCCGCTGAAAGGCCGTTCCATTCGGTATCGGTGACCGTTCCGCCGAAATTCACTGTATTGCCAAATTCTCTTCGGTAACGTTCCCATCAATAATTCTGAACGCCCGCACGCTCGGTTTTGCGCTGTTTGCGAGCGAGACTATTACGTATAAAGCTTCGGGATAGAGCGCGAGCTCTATGTCATGCTTTGACGGACGCGCTTCCGTTTCGGGATGAGAGTGATAGATACCGACCATCGCCTCTCCCCGGGCGCGTATCTCCTTCATGGCCTTCAGCTGCTCGGCGGGATCCATAAAGAAGGTTTTCGAACTTTGATCGGCGTTCCTCATCAAAAAAACGTTCTCAACCGTAGTGTCGCGCCCCGACAGGATCCCGCACGCCTCATTCGGCGCTTCCGAACGCGCGTGGCCGACGATCTTCGCGTACTCTTCTTTACCTATATACAGCATAAACAACTCCCGTCATCACGTACGAAAGGATGACCGCGATAAGCGGCGTTACGATCCATGTTATATATGTTTTTTTCGTCGCCGGATTCGCGAACGTCGTCCGGTGGCCGTTCTTCAGCCCCCCGATCGCCATCACCGCGGCGACCTTGATCATGACGAACGACTGCGGAACCCCGAGCAGCGACGCCGCGATCATCAGCGTTCCGGTCACCAGGCAAATGATCGTCGCCGTTAAGAGCCCCAGCGGCACGATCTTCTTGCCCGTCGTTCTCAAAGAATGGTGGAAGACAAAGCTTCCAGCACCGAAGAGCACGGAGGATGCCGCGAGAGCCGGCATTACGCCGATAACATTCGCGCCGGCCAGCGGCCCCGCGGCATTGGCGGCGTTATTAGCGCCAACGCTGAACGCGTTGTAACAGCTCGCCGCGATAACAAAAAACTCCAGGCGGTCGGTATGATTGACAAGCTTTTCGTAGATCCAAAAATTACTCTTCCGCGGAGGATAGACCACCTTGCCGAGAAAAAAAGTAACGAAATAACCGATCGCCGGCAGCGCTATCCAGAACGGCGCCAGATACAGAAACGTACCGCCGTTAATACCTCCGGCGCGCAGCCCCGCGCCCAGCAGGGCCCCGACCGTTACGAGGCTCGTCGACTGGGGCACATGAAGAGTATTCGCGATGAATATACTCAGAGCCGCCGCCGCGATGACCGCAAACACAACATCCGGCTTAAGCAGCGACGGAGATATGATCCTTCCGCCGAGGGTCGCGGCAACCGGACGGCCGAGCGTAACGGCGCCCAGAAACACAAAAACGGTAAAGAGCAGCTGCGCCTTCCTGGCGGTAATGACCCTTCCTCCGTGCGCGGCCGCGAACGAAGCGCCGAAGTTACTCCCGCCCATATTCAGGGCAAAGAACCCCGCGGCGATACAGAGAAGCGCATAGATCATTAGATCCCGCCGCCATCCACGTTGATCTTCAGGGGCCTGGTGTGAATGCCGCATTCTCCGCCGCATTTGCTCGTTCCGATCCAGCGGCCGGCCCGCTCATTATCTTCCGACGTGATCTTCGTACACGGCGCGCACCCCAGCGACCGATACCCTTTACCGTAGAGCGGATTCACCTTAACACCGTAGAGCGCCAGGTACTGCCAGACTTCCCGCTCCTTCCAGATCAGGATCGGGTTCAGCTTAATGAGCCCCTTATCCCGTTCCTCGACTTCGCCGTAATCGGTCCTCGTCCGTCCTTCGGTGCAGCGCAGGCCCGTTACCCAGCAGGCGACATTCATCTTCTCGATCGCCTCTCTGGTCGGCTCAACCTTCAGAAGATCGCAGCACCTGTCGGGGTCCGTTTCATAAAGCCTTTCCGGGATCTCGACATCGTTCTTAAAAACTTTTAATTCAGGATATTTCGCGACCTCTTCTTTCATGAACCGAATGGTCTCGGGCGGCTTAAATCTCGTTGTGACGATAAACCCCCGGATCGAAGCGTTCACTTTCTTGGCCAGATCCCACACAACGACCGAGTCTTTCCCGAGGCTGTTGGCCACGACCAGTTTGTCCCCGTATTCATCGTAAGCTTCCTTGATCAAAGCAAGAGACCTGTCGACCTTCTCTTTGAAGTTCAGCGCTTCGACTAATTCCTTAAGATCGGCATTTTTCGTAATTTCCGACACGCTCATCCGATTACCTCCTCGTATTATTTAAAACCGCGTGATCGCTCTTGTTTACTGAAACCTGTTTCGGTAACCCGCCATACTTAAATCTGATAATTTGCCGCTCCGATGCCGCGCCGCGACTTGTTCGCGATATCCTCGAACGTAACCTTATCGATGACCTTCGCCATGGCTCCTTCAACTTCGCTCCAGATGGTTTTAAATACGGAGCCGCCATTCGCCACTGAATCCGCCCGCGGTAGAAGCGGCCCACCTACCCTGCGCATCAGATCCCCAAGCGCTATCTCGTTCGGAGAGGCGGCAAGGTTGTAGCCGCCTTCTTTCCCCCGCACACTCGAAACCATCCCCAAATTCTTGAGTTGTATCAGGATCTGCACCAGATATCTCATCGGGATCTTCTGATTCTCTGAGATCGTATGGATTTGGACCGGCTCTCTATTGGGCCAATGCAGCGTCAATTCCAAGAGCGCCTTACAGGCATAATCACATTTCGCGGATATTCTCATGTTTCCTTATTAGTTCATTATGTTTATCAGCTTAGTAAAGTATAACATCAATCGACCTCTATGTCAAGAATTTTGTAATAGTTCTCAGCTTCAGAAGTAATTTCATCAATCCCCCCAAAGGGGGTATCGGGGCCTTTTCGGCTCACCGTAAAA
>JBDRSA010000137.1:0-22455 GCA_043825275.1 Candidatus Omnitrophota bacterium | reverse complement strand
GCGTAGAGGTTGAGCGTTATAAACTGAAAAAGTATTGAGTCTGTCACATCCATAAAATATCTTGGGGGCACCCTATAATCTCATTCTTTCTTAGCTCATAGGGCGGCATCTTGTGGAATGGCCCCAATCTTATATTGCTCTATTGCCTTAGTGTGGTTTTTAGTTGTATCTACTGCGTCTTTAAAAGCGTTTCCTGCGGCAAGTGTTATAGTTACTTTTTGATGCCCTTTTAATATTGATTCTATATGACGAGATCTTGATTGAGCAGTTGTGATTAAATATCATCTACTCTACAATTATGATTGAACCGAATCCTTGTGATGATAATGGCCAATAACTGTCACCCATACCGATTCTCGTCGGTAGATAAGGAGGGTTAGGCTATGAATCACCATCATACACTATTAGGACAAATGTTACAAATGTTTTTGAGATTTAAATTGAGATTTAAATCTCAAAAAGCTATTTCAGAGACCGGGACGGAATATCATTCCAGAGGGTTTACCTCATGGAATCATTTTGTCGCGATGCTCTTTGGCCAGCTCTCAGGCCAGGACAGTCTCCGCGGCATAGAGGCCGGTCTTGCCACACAATCGAAAGTTCTCTACCATATGAGCATAAGCCCGATCCATCGCTCAACGTTAGCCTATGCCAATGAACACAGAACGCACGAGCTTTTTAAAAAATTTTCCTAGCCATGCTGTCCAAATGTGAAGCCATAGCGTCACGGCATAAATTCCGCTTTAAGAATCCCTTCTATACCATAGACGCCACTATTATTGCTCTATGTCTCTCACTCTATAATTGGGCAACGTTTCGTACCAAAAAAGATGCGCTCAAACTCCGCGTAAAGCTCAACCATTCAGGATACCTTCCTACCTTCATGGTCGTAACCACCGGTAAGGTCCATGAGACACAAGCAGCGCCTTCTATACCTTAGAAAGAGGTGACGTTGCTATCTTCGATAGGGCATATACCGACTTCCGGTGGTATAAATCTCTCGACGACAAAGGCGTCTTTTTTTGTCACCAGGACAAAGCGGAACGCGTAGTATCGGGTGACCGAGCGGAAAGATGTCTCTCACTTCAAATATATCCTATCAGATCAGATTATTAAGATTAAAAGATTCTATTCAAAGCAAAAATATCCTTCAAAACTGCGCCGCATCCGGTCAAAAGACCCTGAGAACGGTAAGATCATAACGATCCTTACCAACAACTTCACCTGGTCAGCAGCCACCATAGCCAAGATTTATAAAGAACGATGGCAGATCGAGTTATTCTTCAAGTCCATCAAGCAGTAGCTCAAGGTGAAAAGCTTTGTCGGCACATCCAAGAACGCCATGCTGTCCCAAGTATGGGTAGCGTTAATAACATATCTGTTGCTTTCGTATTTAAAGTTCAAGTCAAAGTTCAGCTGGTCGATCTACACACTCTGCTCGATACTGCCCGCGAATCTTTTCACGAGACGCAATCTCTGGGATCGGCTCAACGCGTCGTTTCATGAGCGGAGTAAAGCGCCACCAGATACGTTACAGCTAGAGTTCAGTTTTTGCTAATTTGGACAGCAATGATGTACGGTCTGAATTAATCTTATTACCATTAGCTTTTGGGATTGCATTATATCTCTATCGCCGTAATCTTAAAAAGGCATTGATAATTTCCGGGGTAGAGATGTGTATTGTACTCTTAATACTCCTTCCCTGAGGAGCGAGAACTTACCGTCTATTTGGAAAATTTGAAATTACCCGACCGACGTTACAGCATGTTTTATGAGAGGGGTTTAGGGAGTTCGAAAATCCTTTACAATCTCTATTGAGAGCGATGCGATGGATATTTAAGACGCCGGTATTATTATGTTTGGCTCTCGTAGGTATGTGGGTAAAGCGAAAACAGTGGAAAGATATATTATTGATAGCATGCGTGCCATTATATGCTATTATCAGTCATTTGTTTATTTACTGGGAGCCAAGACTTCTTATTCCCATGCAGCTCCCTTATTTAATATTTTCGGCAGTCTTCATACAACATCTATCTGACATTCGGCGCAGGGCATTCTCAAGGAGGAGAATTTCAGTAAATCGATTCTGGCAAGGACCGTAGTTTAAATTGCATCGGCTTAACGGATGTTCACCATTTTTGTAACGCCCCATTTTTTGTTAAATATCTCTACGGCGGTTTTCGCTTTTTCGCCAAGATACAATTTTTCTCCCGGGAAGTGATCCACCGAGAATCTTGGCAGGCGGGTGATGGTGAGCTTTCCCCTCGCCCGCAAGAAGAAATCCACATGTTCTCTAAAATATTCTATCTTTTCATCCCACATAACTTCTTTTACCCTGGCGGTTTTTGCCACAAAAAAATTCGGTGTCTTGTCGTAGATAGGAAAACCGTTTATTGATCCCCTGCATTTCTCAACAAATTGATAGAGAATGCCGTTTTTGATCTCTAAAAGGGTATTAGCCGGAGGCCGTGTTGTTCCGAAGAGTACAGCGTCGCCGCCCACAAGATCTATAGGATTGTTTTCCATAATGCCGGCCATTTCATCCAGTCTTGTATTTTCAGTACACACAAAATCGTCATCAAAAAGGGCGAGGTACTTTGTGGTTACTTTGTCCACGAGAAAGTTCCTGCCGGCAGAGAGCCCTACATCATACGCTAAAACATAATATTCGACGTCCTTTCGTGGACAGGGATTTTTGCTGTCGTCCGCGACAATGATTTTGATCGTCGGATAAAACTTTCTTATACTTGCTATCAACGTGTTGAGCTTTTCCGGACGCTCAAATGTTTTGATGATCGCCGTAATGTTTCCGATATGCGCATACGCGGGATAGCTCATGTCATCCTTCTTTTAAGATAATTATAAAACAGCCGCCTGGAAAGTCAACATAAACATTAAAGGTCAAGATCCAAATGAGCATATTTTTATTTTTTTCACCCGGTTATTGAGATATAATAGGAAACAATCAGAGGAGAACCGATGATACATATCGCCACGGTGCAGGACAGTACTGATAAGTGGATCGCCATCCAGCTGGGCTATTTCAGGCAGTGCATACGGGAACCGTATCGTATCTATACCTACTTAAATAATATGGAAAAACGCTGGCGCGATCAGTTCTATTGTGTCATCGATGCTCCCGGGACGTTTACTGAAGACAATGGCTCCGGAGAACATTCGAAACGATTGAACGTGCTGGCTTCCCGGATTGTAGATGAGGCCGACCCGGACGATATATTAATTTTTGTAGATGGCGACGCGTTTCCGATCAATAACAGCATTATCCCATTTATCAGAGAAAAAATTATTAAGCATAAACTGGCGGCGATACGGAGAGACGAAAATTTGGGGGATATCCAACCGCATCCGTCATTCTGCGCGACGACTGTCGGATTCTGGAAAGAGATCGGCGGTGATTGGGGTTTAGGATCGGGCTGGATCAACGCGAGAGGGCAGAAGATCGCTGATGTGGGGGGAAGTTTGCTCGAACAACTCACCTCGAGAAATATCGATTGGTTTCCCCTTACGAGAACCGGAAAAAATTTTTTCCACCCCCTCTACTTCGGGACATACGGCAATCTTATTTACCATCACGGAGCCGGTTATAGAAAAAATCCTGCCAGGATAGACATACTGGGGTGCAAGATGTTGCAGAAGAAGAAGCGTTTATCGCAGCGCATAGCCCAAGAGAAGAGGTATTCCAGGGTATTTTTTTATCTTGCCAAAAAATACCTTGAGGTGGCTATTATGTTTATTATCTCAAGAAATTCGTTACTAAAAGACTATATGTATGCCCTGATCGTACGCGATAGAAATTTCTTCCTTCGATTGATAAAAAAGAGCGATAAGTTTATTTTTGTCCTGGGAATGCACAGGAGCGGAACGAGTTGTTTGGCGGCAAGCTTAGAACGCTCAGGAGTTTTCCTGGGAGAAGTGAGCAGGCGGGATCCGCATAATCCAAAAGGAAATCATGAGCTAAGAGAAGCTGTAAAATTGAACGACGATATCCTGGCGGCAAGCGGCGGGTCTTGGCGGCGGCCGCCGTCTCATCTGTCCATAAGCATAGAGCAGAGAAGAGGAATCAGAAAGATCGTGAAGAAGATATCGAAACATAAACCGTGCGGCATGAAAGACCCAAGACTGCTGCTGCTCTTAGATGCATGGAAACCGATCGTCAGATCGAGTCGTATGGTTGGGATTTATCGACATCCCTCTGCCGTCGCGGATTCGCTGGACAAACGCAATAAAATACCAAGGGAAGAGGCGCATCAGCTTTGGGTCATTTATAACACAAAACTTATGGAGTTGCATAAGAGACTCCGCTTTCCTCTCATTGAGTTTAACTGCTCCGACATCGATGCGTTGTGCCGAAAAATATCCGTTTTATTATTAGAGTTAGGACTTATGCCCGATTTTCCAAAAATTCGATCATTTATTGATCCGGCACTGGATCATAATCCATATCATTCCGAATCTATACCCGATATGTGTAAGAATGTTTATACTTATTTAAAAGAAAACAGTTTGTAAAAATAGTTGTAGCTGGGAGACATTCGGCGCGCAACGCCAGAGCAATAAATAACCAATAAATAAGACGCTCTATACCAA
The DNA here is from genome assembly GCA_043825275.1 of Candidatus Omnitrophota bacterium. GTDB lineage: Bacteria > Omnitrophota > Gorgyraeia > 2-01-FULL-45-10 > JBDRSA01 > JBDRSA01. Next base: position 17,847 of record JBDRSA010000137.1, on the reverse strand, counting down.
TAAATAAGACCTTGTCTTTATTGTCTTTACTGTGAATGAAGAACGATGATCTATAAGCTGCGAGGGCAGGTAACGCCCGAAAAGGCGAAGCACCACGCGCGGATATTGTCGAACCGCGTCCGCAACCGTTATCGCCATTTTTCAAAACGTTTCAGGAAGCGCGGCATCGATTGCTTTCGTCTTTACGATTGGGATATCCCCGAGGTCCGCGCGGTCGTCGACTGGTACGCCGGCCACGTGGTGGTGGCCGAATACGTGCGCATACAGACCGATGAGAGTTATCTGCCTTTGCTGGCGCACGCGGTCGGCGAGACGCTGGGGATTCCCGGGGACCGGGTGCATTTCAAGCGCCGTCAAACGAAAGCGAAGAAAGGCCCGCGCTACGGCAGGATGGGGTCCCGGGGAAAACGTTTCGAGGTGCGCGAACGGGACCTGCGTTTCTGGGTGAATCTGGACGACTATCTCGATACCGGACTGTATTCTGATCACCGAGATACACGGGTCATCGTGAGGGATCTGGCGGCGGGGAAAGATTTCCTGAACCTGTACGCGTATACCGGCGCGTTCACCTGCGCGGCCGCATCCGGTGGCGCCGGGAGCACAGTCTCCGTAGACCGGTCAGACACCTATCTCAAATGGGCCGAGGACAACCTGGCGCTGAACGGGCTCAGCGGGCGTCAGCACGCCTTGATACGATCGGATGTAACGAGCTTCCTGACGCGGGCGTACCGCGAGAGGAGCCGCTATACGCTGGCGGTCGTCGATCCTCCGTCGTTCTTTAAGGATCGGAATAAAAGAACGTCGTTCGATATTAATCGCGACCACCCCGATCTGATCAAGAGCGTCCTGAAGGTGATGGTCACCGGATCGACGGTATTCTTTTCGACGAACCACCAACGGTTTGAGCCGCGCCTGGAGGAGCTTCCCGCGATGGACTTGACCGAGATAACGCCGAGAAGCATCCCCGAAGATTACCGTAACCGGCTTGTTCACCGATGCTGGAGAATGACCGCTCCGTAGGCTGGGGGAACGTCCCCATTACGCCGCGGTCCTGAAGAGTGCGGTCAGTTCTCTTTTCCTGTCAAAATCATCTTCCCGGTATGGCATCGACCGGGGGATGACGCTTATGATCCAGCGCGCCTGCCGGATGAATTCCTTAAATTGCTCTTCAGTTTCAGAGGGCGCTTCGCCCCTGGCCGCGCTATAGGCGAGCCGGTAGAGCCGATAGTCTCCTTTCAGGAACGCGACGCCGACCAGCGCTATTACGTATAGGTTCATAAAAGGCGCCTCTGTTTCGGCATTGATATCGGGCACATCCGTTTTTACCAGGCAGTAATCCTTGCCGGGACTACCCGGCATTTCGTTTTGTCGCTTCTTTATTTCCCCGAGGAGTTTTCCGTCATCCAGTATGACGACTTTGAGGTTTCTTTTCCGAAGGCCTTCCATTACGGCGATCAATCCGTCTACGGAATCAACTCTCGTGATACCGGCGTCGACGTTGAATAATTTGCCCATCGTTTGCTGCATCTCGCTTCTATCTAATTGGCCGAGAATGTCCGCTCGAACCCCGTCAACGCCTGAATTTCGGACAACCCGTTCGGAAAGCCCTTCAGTCACAATGATGGCTATTTTCGATAGGTCTATCGGGCCGTCTTCTTTCGCGACCATTCGCAGGGCGATACTGTCGCTTTGCCGGCTCAGATCATCGGTCAGCTCAGGGAGCGTTTGCGGTTCCGCCAGAATATCCGGTTCATCCGCCATTGCGGTCGGCGAGGCGCGGGTTTTCTCGCCGTCACCGTAATCGTTAATATAACCTCTGTCTTTCGCTCTCTGGTACATCTGGAAGATATCTTTGATCTCACGTTCGATTTGCTCGAGGATCTGCCGAAGAGTCACGTCATTTTTGCCGTAGAGCTCTCTGATATAGTGCAGCTTGTCCCTATCGGCGGCAAAAGGTAACTGTACTTTCCCCATAAGGGGCGTATCGGGGCTGTTGTTTCTTATCAGCATCTCAACGATCGCTTTTTCCCGTACCCTGTTCGGCAGGTTTTCGCGTTTTAAATTTTCATACCGGGTCGACCGGTGGCTTTTCGGGCCGCTCGGGATCTGGAGGAAGACCGTCGGGACCAGCCAGGTGACGGTTCCGGCGAGCGTGGACGGGACGACCGCGTCGAACCCTTTGTGCTGCTCCCACCGCAGCGTTCTGCGTTTATAGTCTCGCGTCAGATCGTGTTTCAGGCGGGCCGCCTGCCGTTCATCGTTGCGGGCGTCGTAGAATTCCTTCAGGCGAGAGACGATCTCTTTATCGCCGGCGTCGGGCATGAAGGCATCGCGCATGAATTGAATGACATCAAGCGTGTAGTTGGCGCCGTTGAAGAGAGGAAAGTATCTTCTCATCAGATCGCGGTCTTCGCGCAACCGCTGCATAACCTCCGATGAGAATTCATCGGCCTCGAGTATGCCTCTTGAGTTCCTGTAATCGATCGCCTCCGGGATCTGTCCCGGCTTGAATTTTACGAACGCTCCGCCGGGCTGTCCCTCGTTAACGAGTCCTTCGGTCACGACCGGTGCCCGGGTAAGATACATGATCGCCAGTATCACCGCGCTCGGCATGCCGACCAGATTCTCGATGTTCGAGATGACCCGGTACCGGTAGCCGGTGTTTACACATTCATACGCCCGCCCGGTCGTGATGAAATCGAAGAACGTAGAATCATGGGCGTCCGGCCAGTAGACCTCGGTCCAGGGGAGGCCCCGCTCGACATTTCTGGAAAAATCGCCGGTCGATTTATTAAAGAGAGAGGTTTTGCGCAATTGTGTAACGGTGACCTCCGGCGATAATTTCCCCCGGTGCCGGAAGACGAATCTTCCGGTAAGCGCGCTTCCGATCGTTCGCCTGAATCCGACCCTTCTTAATTCCGCTGTCGCGCCCTTGAATGTCCGGTAGCTGGTATAGACATCAAAGGGCATCTTTGACCGGTACCGGTTATTGATCTCACGCATCGTCGCGACCGCGATCTCGAGGATCGACCGCCAGGCCTTATCGAGCCCGTCGATAGGCACTTTGTACGCCAACTTCGCGATGTTGAAAACACGGCGATGTCCTTTCTCGTCATGTTCCACGTCGGAATAGCGCGTCCCTTCTCCCGCGCCGCTTCTACTGACGCTGCATTGCCGCATCAAGGGCGCGCCGATCACCTCAAGCGCGGAGCGCGGGATGACCGTTCCGCCGCCTTCGGCTTCACGCAAGCTTTCGATGATCTCGGCTTTCTTCGGCCTGTTGACATCGCTGTCCGGTATCGCCTCGATCATTTCGATCACATCCGCCATGGGTGCCGACAGGGCCGTCGTCTCGTTATTCAGCGGATAGTACGTCGAATCGCCGGACCTTATCTGTGTTCCCAACTCCCATGCATCGACATATTTCTCAAATTCAGGATCGATCAGTTTTGCGTTTATCGCCGCGTAATGGCCTTGCTTCATTATCAAAGAATAGAGCCGCACCAGCTCTTCGATAAAATCTTCAGGCAGAAAAGGTTTTCCCGTGTCCGGGTCGGTATCAATGGCGCCAGAGCTCACTAAAAGCGAAAGCGCGGCCAGGTAAAGATCCGATCCCCTGTCCGTCTCCAGCGTAAAGACGGCCCCCAGGTGATGCTGCGCGAGAATGATGTCGAGCGAAGTCGGTTTTCCGTCGAGAAGTATCCCGGCGAACCTCAGATGATCTTCGGCGTTAAGGCCCTCATACGCGTAGAGGTATGAGCTTCTGATTCCACTGCTGTCAGTTATGTGTTTCAGGAAATGATTCAGGTTGGGTATCGCTCCTTCCACTTTCTGGCTTGTATACGCGACCCGGAAGAGAGAAGATGCGCAATGTGTCGGGATGATCTTTTCAATATCATCCGGATTGAACGATCCCGAAACCGAGCCCTTTGTCCGGGAATAATGCTCTTGTAGTTTTTCGCTGTAACGGATGGCGTCAAGAACAATGTCGACCAGCTGTTTTTTTCCATCGCTATCAACCAGTTCGTACATCGTCGATACGCTCTCGAGATATCTCTTTGATATCACGATCTCATTCGTGTCGTATCCGGAATAGAAGGCGATCTGCGCCGGCAGCCTGTTCTCGGCGTCATTCAGTACTATGATATTGAATCTTCCCGAAAGCTCTCCCTTTCGCGCCCGGAGCGCGGTCAGAAAGGGGTCCGATCCCGCATAGGGCGCGACGGCGACTCCTGACATTAAATGGATCGTAACGTCCGAAGAAAGTGATAAAGCGTTCCCCTCCCGCATGAGGTCTTTTGAGACCCTATCGTATTTTTTTAGTTCCTCTATTTCGGCGTCCGGGCCATTGGTGCTTAAGCCGTAGCCGGGCGCTTTAACCGCCGCGGTCGGCGACTTGCGGATCGCGGGTTCCGGAGCCGGCCTCTCATTGGCGAACTTTTCCGCGGCAATGTCTGCCTGCCAGGCGATCGTATCGGTAGACAACCCGATGTCGCCGGTCAACTGTCCCGCCACTTCATCACGGAGCGCTGCATGTGTCGCGCGCGGCCCCAGGCCGGCGCCCCATGCCTTTCTGGCGATCCGCTCATAGAGGAGTCCGACAACAACAAGAGCGAAAGCTGTCCTTACATAATCGGCTCTTTCTGTGCCTCCGGAGATCTGCTGAGCCGATTCCCGCTCACTGATGAGCTCGGCAATGGAATTAACGGCTAATGTCGCGGACTCTGGAGAGATCGGGTCAGCGGCGTAGGCGTAGTTCGATAGAAGGAAAGAGCAGGCCATCACCAAAGAGAGCGCTCTAAAGAAGAGTGAATGTTTTTTGTTGTTCCTGAAATACACGGAAGTCTCCGGCTATTGACATTTTGTTATAGCGTAATTATTTTTAATTTGTTACAGAAAATATTACCCATCGCAAAGGCGGTACATTACATAGATATCTTTTAATGAATTGGCTCATTAAATTACTTAATAACGATAAACCAAGTAAGTATACTGATAACAACGTAGATATCAAGAGTAAAAATGTAGATATTTTAATTCTTAACATAATGGCATACTTCATATTATACAAACTATTACATTTAATAATATTGGTTTCGATATTCCTGATTGACTAATGACGATAAAGAGGGTATTCTCGATAGAGAAGGCAGTTACGGGACGGCCTCGATGGGTCTCGGGGAAGCGGTTCCGACGGTATCGTGAGCAACCGGAATAACGCGCTATGGGCATCGTAAAAAAGTATTACGGTATTATTGGATTATGCGTGATCGTTCTCATGCAGTTGATCGCGCTGATGAAAATACCGTTCGCGAACTATTGGATAACGCCGATCGGCTGGTTTGGGTATATCATCTTTATCGACTGGCTGGTATACAGAAGGAAGCGGCGGTCCCTTATGATGTCCCGCCGCAGAGAATTCATCCTGACGTTCCCGCTTTCGATCGGGCTCTGGTGCGTTTTCGAGCTGCATAACCTGCTCTTCCGGAACTGGGAGTACATCCTGCCTGACAGCCTGATCATCATATTGATCGGCCAGGGCCTGTCGTTCGCCACCGTTCTGCCTGCCATGCTCGAGACGTATGAATTTTTGGAAAGCAGAGACCTCTTCAAGATAACGGTCAAGCCGCAGTTGTACCGGAAGGGCGTGTTGATCGGCGAGATAGTATTCGGCGGCGCGCTTATCGCGACGGCGACGTTCGCGCCTTCCATCTATACGGGGCCGCTTATCTGGCCCGGTTATATGTTCGTTTTCGCGCCGCTCAACTATCTTGTCGGAGTACCGGCGGTATTAAAAGAAAGAGAGAAAGGCGATGCTTCCGGCATCGTTAATCTTATGGCGGCCGGCTACATCTGCGGTTTTGTCTGGGAGTTCTTGAATTATTGGGCGGGCGCGAAATGGATCTACCACATGCCGCTCCTTGAGGATGTAAAGATATTCGAGATGCCGATCCTCGGTTTTCTGGGGTTCGGCCCCTTTGCCGTAGCGCTCATAGAGATGTACCGTTTTGTCGCGCATTTTCTGAAACGGAGCGGGAAGGTCCGCTTCTGAAGAGGACCAGCATGAAAAGAAGATCGATAGTTATTGCCGCAAGCATTCTGGCCCTGTCGTTGTCTCCGGCGTCATTTGGTATCGTATGCCCGGAGGAGGCGCCGGAACGATGTCGGTTTTAACTTTGAAATTCTAAACTGTAAAAGATCCAAAAAACGGGATATTCCCGCAAGGAGAGCGTATGAATAATTGTTGTATCATGAAGATCTGCGCAAACGAAGTGAATCAACTTTACCTCTATTTCATTCAGGTATCCGCGATCTCGGCCGCGGTGCTGTTCGGGGTGTGGCTCGCCTGGAAGCCGCGTAAAGCGATCGCGATGCAGATCGCGTTCTACCGGATGATTAACTGGAAGCTTGAGCCGGTGTCGATGGAAAAGGAGATACGGAACACCCGTGTTATGGGCGCGGCGCTTCTTCTCGCCGGGATCGCGTCGGCGGTCTATCTGGTCGTGCGGTAGATGTATGAAACGTGTCTCGTCGATCGTCGATAGTATATCGTATATCGCGATTCGTCTTTGCGAGGAGCGATAGCGACGAAGCAATCTCAATCAGAATTATCAAAAAAGACCCTCCCGCCAGAGGCGGACACGGCGCTTTGTCCGCAATGACGACTAAATAGCATGTCTTTGCGAGCCCCGCCCTGGCGGGGCGAAGCAATCTCTGTCAGAATTACTAAAAATCGAGATTGCTTCGTCGCCGGGCTTCAAAGCTTGCGGGCTCCTCGCAATGACAGAAGATGGTTGAGATTGCTTGAGGCGGAGAAAAAGACCGGAGAAAAAGACCGGAGAAAAAGACCGGAGAAAAAGACCGGAGAAAAAGACCAATTGACACGCCGTTCGGCGCATGGTTTAATAGACTTGAAAAGAGTTACCGGGGAGGTTGTAAGGCGGCCTGAGAGTTCCGCGGGCCTTTCGAAACGTTCTTCGATCGGCGGAGCGGATTACCCGATGAACCTGATCTGGATAATGCCAGCGAAGGGACGCGAGCGGATCGGCCCTTATGCTTTCGGCATAGGGGTTTTGTTTTAGGAGTACCGTATGCGTACGATCGACGACCGGAACCTCTATCTGGTGATAACCGAGAAGTACGGAATGGGAAGGAGCGCCCTTGTGATCGCCGAACGCGCCCTTGCGGGCGGCGTCGACATCATCCAGATGCGGGAGAAAGAAAGGCCGGCAGCGGAGCTTCTGAAGACGGCGACGGACATGGTAGCGGCCTGTAAAAAAAAGAAGGCGCTTTTCATCGTCAATGATGATCCGGCGCTTGCCGCGAGGGCCGGCGCCGACGGTGTTCACCTGGGGCAGGAGGATACCAAGCGCTTTTCGATCCGCTCAACGCGGGAGATCGTCGGCCGCGACAGCATTATCGGCGTCTCCACGCATTCGCTCGATCAGTTCGCGGAAGCGAACGAGGCGGACGTTGATTATGTCGCCTTCGGCCCTGTTTTCCCAACTAAGACGAAGGATTATTTTATCGGGACCGCGGATATCAGCGAAGTTTTGAAGATCGCGGAAAAACCGGTCTTCTTCATCGGCGGCATAAACCTGTCGAATATCGACGAGCTCCTTACCCGGGGCGCGCGGAATATCGCTCTGATCAGGGGGATAACGGAAGCGGATGATATTGAAGCAAGCGCGCGTCAGTATAAAGAGTTAATGGGGCGTTGTTAAAGCTCGGAAATGAGATAACACTTTACAAAGCCCCTGGCTGTCATTGCGAGGAGACCGAGCACCGCGAGGACGACGAAGCAATCTCAGTCAGAATAATCAAAAAGCGAGATTGCTTCGCTTCGCTCGCAATGACGAGATGCAGGACCTGCAAAGTAGCACCAAAGTTCGGTACGCCAGATACAAGATACTAGATACGATTCCCTCTGCCCTATACTCTTAGTGTTTTGACTATTGGAGGACAGCGATGGAAGAAATACTTGAAATAGCGGGGAAACAAATACGAAGCCGCCTCTTTGTCGGGACGGGAAAGTTCGCGAGTTACCCGGTGATGAAGAGCGCCCTCGAAGCTTCCGGCGCCGAGGTCGTTACCGTCGCGCTCAGGCGCGTTGACGGCGCCTCGAAGACCGAGAATATCCTGGAGTACATCCCGCGGGGCGCGATCGTCATGACGAATACCTCAGGCGCCCGAAACGCCGACGAGGCGGTGCGGATCGCGCGCCTGGCGAAGGCGGGCGGCGCCGGCAACTGGATAAAGATAGAGGTGATCCAGGACAATAAATATCTTCTGCCTGATAACCTTGAGACGCTCAGGGCGACGGAGATCCTCGTCAAAGAAGGGTTTGTTGTGCTGCCGTATATGAGCCCCGACCTTTCGATGGCCAGGAGGCTCGTTGACGCCGGGGCGGCTGCGGTGATGCCGCTCGGCTCACCGATCGGCAGTAACCGCGGTGTCAAAACCCGGGAACTTGTCGAAATAATGATCCGCGAGATACCGATGCCGGTCATAGTTGACGCCGGCCTCGGCAAACCGTCGGAAGCCTGCGAGTGTATGGAGATCGGGTGCGCCGCGGTGCTTGTCAATACGGCCATCGCCATAGCTGAGGACCCCGCCGCTATGGCGAAAGCGTTCAATAAGGCGGTCAAAGCCGGCAGGCTCGCGTATTGTGCCGGGCTGCCGCCGACTTCGGCGGGCGCGAACGCTTCATCGCCTTTGACCGGATTCTTACGGGAAGTTACCGAAGGAGCCGAATGAGTTATTACGATCTGCTTTCCCAATACAGAGATCGCCCTTGGGGCTCGCTCGTAAGCGGCGCGTCGCGGTACCGTACCGAAAAAGCCGTTCACGCCGAGAGCGTGACGGCCGATCAATTCGCGCTTCTTTTGTCACAGCCGGCGGAACAATTTCTCGAAACGATGGCGTCCCGCGCGCACGATCTGACGATGCGTAACTTTGGGCGGACGATCCAACTCTACACACCTTTGTACCTATCGAATTACTGCGATAACCGGTGCGTCTATTGCGGGTTCCACGCCGATAGCGGCGTCGCGCGCAAGCGCCTGACTCTTGAAGAACTCGAGAAGGAAGCTGCCTGTATCGCGTCGGCGGGGCTTAAGCACATTCTCGTTCTGACCGGAAGCTCAAGAAAAGAGAGCCCCGTTAGTTACATCAAGGACTGCGTCGCGATACTCCGAAATTACTTCTCGTCGATATCGATCGAGATCTACGCGGTGACCGAGGCGGAATACGCCGAGTTTATTGCCGCCAGCGCCGACGGCCTTACCATATACCAGGAAGTTTACGACGAACAGACCTATGCCGCGATGCATCCGTCGGGGCCTAAGAGCGATTACCGGTTCAGGCTCGACGCGCCGGAGCGGGGGGCGAAAGCCGGCATGAGGGCTGTCAATATCGGCGTACTGTTCGGCCTGAACGACTGGAGGAAGGAGGCCTTTCTTATGGGGCTTCACGCTAAATATCTCCAGGATAGGTATCCCGACGTTGAGATCGGCGCCTCTATTCCCAGGATCAGGCCGAACGCCGGAGGTTTTAAGGCGCCGATCCGGATGAGCGACCGGAATATGGTCCAGGCGATCGTCGCTCTCCGGTTATTTTTGCCGCGGGCATCAATAACCGTCTCGACCCGTGAGAGCCCGCGATTCCGGGAGAACATTATTCCGCTCGGTATCACGCGCATGTCCGCCGGTTCGACAACCCGCGTCGGGGGCCATACCATTGAAGCGCCCGAAGGCGATGAGGCGTTCCAGTTCGAGATATCGGATGAGCGGAGCGTCGCTGATATCATGGCGATACTTACAGGCAAGGGGTACCAGCCTGTTCTGAAAGACTGGATGTATCTGTAGCCCCGCGCCGCCATTCGCCCGCCCGTTATTCAGTTCCTGATTGACTAATGCAGGTATGCGTTGTATAAGAGAGGTAGGGGCGGCTCTTGTCGCGAGCGGTCTTTGTGATAGACTCTCTCGACAAGGTGACGTATGTTGAATACGTGAAAGAACTCGGTTCGCGCCCTGATTACGAAAGCGCCCTTAAGGCGCTGAAAAAGATAGCGTAAGCGAAGGACAGCGCGGAGTTTCCGATGCTGGATATAGAACGCATACGACAGATGCTCGATAAGATCAGTATCTTCGGAGGGGTCAACGAAGAGCAGCTGGGGTACATCCTCTCGCTTTTGGAAAAAGTATCCTATCGATCGGACGAGATCGTCTTCCGGGAAGGCGAGACGCCGAGCTGTATCTATATAGTCGTATCCGGGATCGTCAAGATCGTCGTGGATATCGAGCGCGCCCCCCTTGAAATGATCACGTTCGGCGTCGGACAGTGTTTTGGGGAGACAGCGGTCATCGGGATACAGCCGCATTCCGCGACCGCGGTCGCCGTGGAAGATACTGATCTTCTCCTTCTGCCGCGGGAGGCGCTTTTTTCGATCTACGAAAATGATTGCAAGCTCTTCGGCCTGATCCTGCTCAACATAGCCCGGGAAGCCTGCCGGCGGCTGCATCACGCCGATGAGACATTTCTTCATTACGCCTTGATGGGCCGGCGTTAACGCAAACCGGAATATGCCAAATCGAGAAGTAATTGAAAAGTATAAAACCAAAAACGGATAAAAGCACGGCTCCGTAATAGAAAAAGGTGGATCATGACGCCCGAAGAGATGGTCTATAAGGCCATAGAAATGGAAGAGAAAGGACGCGAGTTCTACAAAGACGCCGCCAAGCAAAGCAAGAACGTGATGACGAAGCGGACGTTCGAGTATTTGGCTCAGGATGAGATCTTCCACATCGAAAATCTGAAGAAGTATTATACCGCCATGCGGGAGAAGAGCGCGCTTCCCGATTTTTCGCTTGAGAAAGCGCGGGAGAAGCGCGGGAGCGATTTTACGATCTTTTCGGAGAAGGTAGCGGCGCTCAACGAAAAAGAAAAAGAGGCCGCGACCGACAAAAAAGCGTATGAGTTCGCGATGGATTTCGAGAACAGCGGCTATAAATATTATGAATCGATGCTCGCCGAAGCAAAAGAAGAGACGATAGCCGGGCTTTTAAAATTCTTGCTTCAGGAAGAGACCCGACACCATGATCTGCTGCAGAGTACGTACACCTTCCTGACCGATCCCGAGAACTGGTTTATGCGGGAAGAGGGCGGTTTCCCGCAGGGATGAGTAGTACGCTGTAAAGTTAATTCTTGAACCTTTGTCATTCCCGCGCAAGCGGGAATCCAGTCCCCGCTTTCGCGGGGATTATAATGATTTGGATGCCCGCTTTCGCGGGCATGACAAGATTTCGAATCTCAAAATACCATTTCCGTCGAGACAAAGCTGCTAATTTGGACGCGAGTGATTTTATATTTTAACTGAGGGGCCGGTATTTTTTTAATATTCGGCCCCTCATCCTGAGCGCGTGCCCGCCATGGCGGGAAAGGACCTCTTAAGATTTTTTCCTGGCACAAGAGTTATCCGCCATCTTCCTATTGACTAATGCTCCGCGAGAGAGTATTATTTGGGATAAGGAATGAAGGACACGCGCATGGGATGCCGCTCAATACGCTTAGGTTGATGACACGGCCCGGAAAGAAGGCATGATACCGGATTTTGAGAAAGAGAGAAGAAAATTTCCGAGAATAAATCTGCCGATCGATATTGTCTGTGTTTTTAACGATAAACCTCCGGAGGTATACAAATCGCGGATGGTCAATATTTCCCGGGGAGGAGTACGGATCTCGGACGACCATTACTATGAGGACAGCACCCTTATCGTTGTGATCGTCAAACTTCCGGGAGACGCTCTACCGGCTGTCGCGACGGCGAAGCAGGTCTGGGCAAAAAGGATCAGCGGGTCTGTCGTGGAAAAAGGCATGGAATTCATCAAGATATCGGAACGGGTGATACAAAAATTGCTCGATTACGCGCTTTTGTCGAAAGATAAAGGGAGCGCGTAAAGCGATCGAATGCCGGCTCACCGCGCCGAAGAAGAACCGGACAGGACAATGCCGCGGGACGCGGCCCGTTGTTGACTAATATTTCACGGAAGAGTATTATTTGAGGTAGGCGCTGATATGATAATGGCGCGCGGACCTGTTCTTAAGAGATAAGCCTGATCGAGACGTTCCAAAAGAAACAATGAACACGCGCGGGATCAATCCACACGGGGAGCGATCAGGAGGCGTTATCCCGCAATCAAGAGGAGGTAGACGGTGACAAAAGTTATTCTGTTGTTCGGCGCGGCTATCGCGATCATGGGGATCGTATTTTTAAAGGATCAGAAGGCTTTGGAAAAATATATTATGTTCTGGAAGAAAGAGAAGAGGCTCCGGGTCGGCGGTGTTTTCGCCATTTTGATCGGGGTCGTTTTTTTAATAGTCGCTCCTGAGTGCAGGCTGAGCGGGTTGGTCACCTTCTTCGGGCTCTGGTCGATCATTAAGGGGGTGCTCTTACTTACGCTGAGCGAAAAAAAGATGTTCGTGTATCTCGATTGGTGGCTGAACAAGCCGGTTTTAAAGATACGTTTTATCGGGATCCTTGCCATAATTATCGGCGCTCTCTTCATGTACGCCGCGTGAGCGGAACCAAACTTAAAGAGAAATTCTTCGCGGACCGCATAGAATATCAGAGCGCTCAAGCTATAGAGTAACCGCTTTCGGCCGAATCCGCAAAGCGGAATGAGTGTTCGAATCAAATATACAAGGAGGTGTGGAATGAAATACCCGGCAGCCGTTCTCGCGGTTGTGGCCGTTCTGAGCGTGATACCCGCGCTTGCGAATGACGGCGAAAAGAAGGAGACACTGTTCCAAAAAGTCGGTGATAGTATCCAGAGGGCCGATCCGCCGCTCTCTCCGGTTATGAAGTCGGAGAAGCATAAATTCAGGCCGGCGCTTCAGGAGGTGAGCACATTTCAGAACGCGAGCAACTATTTGAAGGAAAGTTCCGAGCGCGCGAAAAAAAAGTCGAAGCGCAAGAAGAAGCAGTAGAGAGGTGTGAAAACACATACTCGTCATTGCGAGAAATCCCGCGAAGCGGGATGCCGAAGCAATCCTTGTCAGAATTATTAAAAGGCGAGATTGCTTCGCTCACTTTGTTCGCTCGCAATGACGAATGGAAAACTTGGCGGATTTATCCACGGACTACCGACTGATCCATCCTTCTATACTCCCGCGCCATAACGCTGTGCACGAACGCGGCGAGCTCTTTTCTTGTTTTGCCTTCGGGATAGATCGGCTTGAGAAAATGTAATTCGGCCTCGATCGAGGATATCCCGAGCACCCGCCAGATATGAGGCAGAAGCGTCATGTCACCGTACCAGCAGACTGCCGGTTGTCCCGGGGCCTTTTTGTAGCGGGTCAGTACCGGAAGTATCGGCATCTGGCCGATTATTGACGCTTCAAAAGAGGTGGATTTAAAAGGGAGGATGCCGTTTGTACCGTCGGTGCTCGTTCCTTCCGGGTAGACTATAAGGTACATCCCCCGCCGGACCGTTTTCACAAAATCCCGCAGTATCTTTTTTGAGGTCTGTTTCGATCTCCGGTTGGTCCATATCGGACGGCTCAAACCGATATACCAGCCGAGAACGGGCCATTTTTTTATTTCTGATTTCGGTGAATATCGTAACGGCAGTACCGATCCGTGGGCGATGATGTCGAGATAGCTCACATGGTTCGATACCAAAAGGCCGGGATCGCGGGGAAGCGCTCCGGATGTCGTTACGCGCAAGTTGACGATCTTCGCGATCCCTTTGCTCCAAAGTCGTGTAAAGCGGCTTATCTCTTTAATGTTCTTCCAACCGCCCCTGATCCGGTACGGCGCCGAGAGAGCCGCGACAACGGCCGCCCATACGATAAGAGCGGCGATCCGGCAAAGACGGCGGAGAAGAGCCATGCGGTCAGTCTTCCTTCTTTCTATAATTAAAATGGCGCTTGTAGCGGGCGGGAACTTTATTGATGTCGACCAGAATAAAGAAATCGATCGTTCCGAATTCTTTATCCAGCGCCGGCTCTCCGCAGATGACTCCCCCGAGCCGGAGGTATCCCTTGAAGAGCGGGGGGATATTATTCTTGAGAGTTCTTTCGTCGGCAAGAAGTTTTTTTATTTCACTGTCAGCGGGGCGATCGAGCTTGAATCCGGGCCGGGGGATGACGGAAAAATCTTTACATACAGAGTACTTTTTCACAATGTATTGGTACATCGCCCAGCCGATCGTCGGGTCGGTCCCCTTAAGGCTAACACACCCTAACATATACCTGAGGTCAGCCCTGACGAGTATTTCGGTGATGCCTCCCCACAAAAGAGCGATAATGGAACCCGACCGGTGTTCCGACGAAACACATGTTCTTCCCAGCTCCAGGCACTTGTCCGCGAACTTATAAAGGCCGTGCACTTCGTACTCTTTTGACGAGTAGAAGCCGTTGGCGGAATTGGCGATGCACCCTAAATGCGCGCGGTACGTCCCGGTCAGCTTTCCCGAGCTCTTTTCCATGACAAGCAGGTGCAGGCAGTATTTGTCGAATTCGTCGAAATCGATGCCGTACATCTCTGTGCTCTTCAGGCCCCTTTTCTGCTCGATGTTAAAGACCTCATACCGGAGACGCTGGGCCATTTCGACCTCTTCGTGATTTTCGGCGAGCTTGACGAGAAAATGCTCCGTTTCAGAAAGTGTTGCCGGCTCGACTATGTGTTTCGGAAAGTTTCGCAGCATCGGTTACCTTAATGCACCGGTCGACGTTACTTTTTTTACGATTGGGACGGAGGTAAATTCGATCCACGCGAGGTCCGCGGCAGCCTGGGATCGTGTGTATTGGCTGTTGCAGGAGACGCTTACGTAGACCGCCTTGGGATAAAATCCCCATGCTTTTTTGAAATCTTCGGCGACGTTCCGTTCTTCGGTGAACCACCGGCCGGTTTTATCTTCTTTGTTCCTGAGAGTGATCCACCGCACCTTGACCTTTCCGAGACCGTAGGCGCAGTTTCCCTCGGCTTGCCTGGGTGTTTCAGTATCCCAGCGGTATGATACGCTTTTATTAGCGGCCGCGCTGCCCGATCCCACATAAAGGCCTATCGCCTGGTCATCCTTGCTTTTTAATCTGCCGTCCGCGTTTTTTGGCAGGGTCGTTACCCGCCACCGCCACCGCAAAAAAGGGGTCTTGGCGATATCAACGCCATCGACTTTCGTGATCAGGGTGGCGCTTGCCTTCCCGGCTTCCATATGGAGAAATGAGGTATCTTCTTTCGCGTCGCGCCGCACCGAGAAGACGGCCGCTTTTGTCATCGGCTTTTTCCTGAGCTTCCAGCCTTTCGGAAGCGAACGCTTTCCGGAAGTCACGGAGAAATCTTCTTTCCACCCGACCGCGGCCTTTTTCTCCGGGATGACCGAACGGAAATAAATAAGCCCCGCCAAAAGAGTTATGCATCCGGCAATAAGGATCAATATGATCTTGATCTTTTTCTTTGATCGCATCTATTTATTGTAACCCCTGGGGGGCACATTTGCAACATTTTGTGCGAAGCGGCACGCTTCTCGAATGCGCTCTTGCGATTGACTCAGGCATACCTCGGGTATATAATAAGCGGGAGAACGAGCTATTCATGAAGGCAGCGCTATTTATCAGCAAAAATAAGGGGGAAAGAATGGAGGAGAAACTGATCGGCAAGGTAAAGCACTTCTACGGACGGCCAAGCGTGGGGATGATCGAGCTAACGGACGCTCTGAAGGTCGGCGATACGATCCGTATTAAAGGAAGTGTTGTCGATCTTACGCAGCAAGTCTTGTCGATGCGGATAGAATTTACCGATGTCACTGAGGCAAAAGCCGGAGACGTGATCGGCGTAAAAGTCGAGCAAAAAGTCCACGTACATGATTCAGTTTACAAGGTTCTCGGCTGATCACACACAACTGCCGGGCTTTTTCGCGGCTTCGCGGCTCGGCGACTCCCGAACGCTATGAATCTTATTCTTTTGTTTAAGAACGAGTTGATCGGCTCCGCGGGCCATGTCCGCCTTACCGGACGGCGGCATGCGCATATTCGTACGATCCTGAAATCGTCGATCGGTGATGAGCTGTGCGTCGGAGTGGAAGGGGGGCGGATCGGCAGAGGCCGGATAGCGGGCCTCGATGATGCGGCGGTCGAAATGGATGTTTCGCTTTCAGCGGACCCCCCGCTGCCGCTTGAGCTTACTCTTGTTCTCGCTCTGCCGAGGCCGCGTGTCTTTAACAGAGCGCTCTTCCATGTAACGACGCTCGGCGTAAAAAAGATCATTGTATTTCGTACCTGGAAAGTCACCAAGAGTTACTGGGAGAGCCCTTTGCTGCGGAAAGAGAGGATGCGGGAGCAATGTATCCTGGGGCTCGAGCAGGCAAAAGACACGGTGATCCCTGAGATCGTATTTCGGACGGACTTCAGGCCGTTCGTGGAGGACGAACTTCCGGGGATTATCGGTGGAGCGCGCGCGTATGTCGCCGATACCGAAGCGGACACAGCGCCTCAGCCGGATGGGGACGGGCCGGTCGTTCTGGTGATCGGGCCGGACGGCGGATTCGTTCCCTTCGAGATCGAAAAACTGAAAGGCGCCGGGTGCATGCCGGTACAACTCGGCGAGCGCATTATGCGCGTCGAGACGGCGGTTATAGCGGGCATAACGAGATTCGGCAATATCGGCGCCGGCAGGAAGAAGTGAGTATGGATAATCCGCGTACAGGCCGGGCTCTTGTGCGTTACGGCGCGTGCATGATCGGCGCGGGACTTCTGCTGATAGCGCTCCTTCTTTTCTTCCCGGTCATCTCGGGCGTTTCGGGAGTCAGGTTCTTCGGAGCGGTATCGCTCGCGCTTTTTATCACGGGCGCGGCTGTATTTTTTTTCGGGGTATTTCTGGACGATTGGCAGAAGAAGAACATGTAACGGAGGCAGCGATGGTCGAGAAGAGAAAATATAAGCGATACAGTGTTTCCATGAAGGGGAATTATAAGCTTCTGAATTGGAACGAGGAGTTCGGCACTTCCTCAAAAGACGCCAGCAAGGGCGGTTTTGGTTTGATCATCAACGAAGAACTGAAACCGGGGACTCCCATTGAGATCGAGCTGCCGCCGCTGGATCTCGGCTCGCAAGAACGCATTATTTTAAAAGGCGTGGTCGTGTGGTCGCGGGAACTCGACGCAAGCGAAAATAAATATGTCCAGGGTTCCGGAGAAGGCCTCCCGTGGAAATCCGCCATGACGTTTTACGGGCAGGGACTGAAGGCGTCGGCGCAGAACTACCGGGTCGGGATACGGCTCAATACGGAAATAAGTGCCGAAGTGATGAAGAAGATCCTTACGTATATTCCGACGAAATAAGAAAGAAGGCTCTTCCGTGACAAAAACGGCAGCGCTCAGAAAGTGGATCGTCTTCCTTCTGTCAGTTGTTACGCCGACGGGGTTTTTATGTAAGCTCTATTCCGGGCCGCTCGCGTGGTGGTTCCGAAACTATTGCGCGGGGGTATTGTACGAAATATTCTGGATCCTTGCCATTTTTCTTATTCTCCCAAGAAAGAAACTGATCAATACGATCCCGATCGCGGTTTTTGGCATAACAGCTTTTCTCGAGACGCTCCAGTTATGGCATCCGCCGTTACTGGAGTCCATCCGTCGGACATTTGTAGGCGGCGCGCTTATAGGAACGACTTTTACGGTGTGGGATTTTCCTCATTACGCTGTGGGGTGCGGTATCGGTTGGGTGATATTGAAAAAGATCAGCGATTCGTCATTGGCCTCAGGGCGAGACGAATAACAACCAGGGGTCATTGCGAGGAGTTCGAGATTGCTTCGTCGCTTCGCTCCTCGCAACAGGCTGCGCAATCTCGGT
>JBDRSA010000136.1:0-3744 GCA_043825275.1 Candidatus Omnitrophota bacterium | reverse complement strand
TGCACATTGCCTCTAAAGGGAAACCGGTGATCATCTCGACCGGCATGTCGTATCTGGAGGAGATCAAAAAAGCGCTCGACTGGATCGACGCGGCGCGGGAAGGATCCTCCGGAAGGCCGGCGGTGACGCTTCTGCATTGCGTGTCGGATTATCCGGCCGAGCCCGAGGATATCAATCTTTTGGCCATGGAGTCTCTCGCGTCGAATTTCGATCTTCCGGTTGGGTACTCCGATCACACGCGCGGGATCGAGGTGAGCATTGCCGCCGCCGCGCTGGGAGCGACGGTAATTGAGAAGCATTTTACGCTCGACAGATCGATGGAGGGACCCGATCATAATGCTTCTGCGGAGCCGGAAGAACTGCGGGCGATGGTCGCGGCCATTCGGAACGTTGAGAAGGCGCTCGGGGACGGGGTGAAGCGTCCGGCGAAATGCGAAGACCGGATGCGGAATATCGCCAGGAGAAGCCTCGTTGCCGCTTGTGACATAAAAGCCGGCGAGGCCATCAGAAGAGAAGATATCCGGATTAAGAGACCCGGAATGGGGCTCCCGCCCGAGCGGATAGAGGATCTTATTAACAAGAAAGCGAGCCGCGATATAGAGAAAGATACGCTTTTCACGCTGGAACATATAAACATCACTGACAATAAGGAGGCGGCACGATAATGAATACCGAAGACCTCAATAGATTCCTTATCTCCCCGGATACGACGCTGAAAGCCGCGATGAAGGCCTTAAGCGGCGGCGGCATCAGAGGCAGAGTCTTGTTTATCGTGGATGATAATAGCAAGCTCATCGGCTCCGTCGCGGACGGCGATATCAGGAGGGCTATCCTCAACAGTGTCGGGTTCGAACAGCCAATTTCGAAAATAATGTTCAAGTCGCCGCGTTTTGTGCGTCGCCGGGAAGAGAATTTTGAGGAGAAGGCGAAATGTCTTGTCCTTGAGGAGAGGCTTTACAGCATTCCGGTTTTGGATGAGACGAACAGAATAGCGGATATCCTCTTCTGGTACGAATTTTTTGATAAGCATCCGCACGAATTTCATCCTCATACCGCGCTCTCTAATCCGGTCGTTATTATGGCCGGCGGAAAAGGAACGCGGCTGGATCCTTTTACAAAGATACTGCCGAAGCCGCTTATCCCATTCGGCGATAAGCCTATTGTCGAAAAGATAATGGATAACTTCAGCGCGTACGGCTTCAACACCTTCATCCTGACGCTGAATTATAAAAAAGAGATCATCAAGATGTATTTTAAGGAAAATATGCCTTCCGGAAATCTATCGTGGATAGAGGAAGACAAGTATTTGGGTACCGCCGGAAGCCTAAGTCTCCTGCGGGATACGATCAAAGAGACATTCTTTGTCTGTAATTGCGACGTACTCCTCGAGAATGATTTTAAGAATATCATGCTCTGGCATAAAGGAGAGGGTGCCCTGGTAACGCTGATAGGATGCCACAAGGAAATGGTCATTCCCTACGGAACGCTTGAGGTAGAATCCGGGTATCTGAAATCGATCACCGAAAAACCAAAATTTGACATGATCATTAATACCGGCGTCTATGTCATGGAACCGGAAGTCCTCGACTTTATAGCTCCGGATGAGCATATCGACATGAATGAGCTGGTGACGAAAGTGGCCGCGAAGGGAAAAGTGACGGTCTATCCTGTTTGCGACGGCTGGTTTGATCTCGGTCAGTGGAAGGAATATAACGAAAGCCTCTATCTTTTGAAAAACGGTGAGACAAAGTAAGCAATGAACAGAAGAAAGATCGCTGTCATTACGGGTTCTCGGGCGGATTACGGCCTCTTGCGCGGCATCATACAAGGGATCAGGGACGACCGTGATCTGATATTGCAGTTGGTTGTCACCGGCATGCATCTGTCGGCCGAGTCCGGACGAACGGTGCGCGAAATAGAAAAAGACGGTTTTCCGATCGCCGCGCGGGTGGATATGAAGCTCGTATCCGACACGAGCTTTGCCGTCGCGAGCTCTATGGGGACCGGTATGAAAGGATTCGCGAGCGCCTATGCGCGGCTGCGGCCCGACATGATCGTTGTTTTAGGGGACCGTTTTGAGATCCACGCGGCGGTGAGCGCCGCGGTCCCTTTTCGAATACCGGTAGCGCACATCCATGGCGGTGAATCGACGGAAGGTGTTTTTGACGAGCAGTTCCGACATTCGATCACCAAAATAAGCCATGTCCATTTTCCTTCCACTCATTTTTACAAGCAAAGGATCGTTCAGATGGGCGAGGATCCGAAATACGTTTTTTGCTTCGGTGCCCCCGGAATAGACGCTATATTAAGACTCAAGAAACTATTGGATGATCGTGAGACGCTATGTCGAAAACTGAAGATCCCGGCGGGCAGGAAGATCGGCGCGATCACCTATCACCCCATTACTCTGGAAGCGGATAAAGGGGTATCGATGCTTACGGAACTTTTTCAGGCGCTTGTGCAGACGAAAGGGATTTATTGGGTCGTCAATTCGAGCAGTGGTGATATCGGCGGAAGAATGATAACCGAAAGGATCAAGTCTTTCGTAAAGAGGAACCCGGGGAGAGCTGTTTTTTATAAAAATCTCGGCCAAAAGACATATTTTTCCCTTCTTAAGCACGCCTCGGTAATGGTAGGAAATTCGTCAAGCGGTATAATAGAATCCCCCAGCTTTCATCTGCCCGCGGTGAATGTTGGCGATAGGCAGAGGGGAAGAGTGAGGGCAGCAAACGTTATCGATATCCGAAAATGCCAAAAGAGCGCGATCGCGAAAGCGATACAAAAAGCCGTTTCGCCGAAATTCAAAGCGTCGCTTAAGCGTTTAAAGAATCCTTACGGCAACGGCGACGCGAGCAGAAAGATCGTCGCTAAGCTAAAAGAGATCCCGCTGAACGAACAATTGTTAAAGAAGGTATTTCATGAGTTTAAGAATCGTAATTATTAATCCTCCGATACGGTTGACTGACAAGCCCCGGCACATTCCGCACGGCCTCGGCATTCTGGCGAATATTATTCGAAAAAAGATCGGCACAATACCGGTTTTTATCGATGTCAACGCGCACCGATATTCCGATGAAAAACTTCAGTCGATCCTTGCCGGGCTTGAATTTGACGTCGTCCTTATAGGCGGGCTGATACCGGTATATAAAAGGATCATCGCGTATTCCGCGATGATAAAGGCTGTTAATCCCAAAGCCGTGATAATCGCCGGCGGCAGCGCGGCGATGTCGGTACCGGAACTTTTGCTTCAGAATTCAAGCGTTGACGCTGTATGCACAGGGGAAGGCGAAAGAGCGATCCTGCGCCTTCTTGAGGGGCTGCGCGGGAGTCCGCTTGCGGAGCTGACCGGGATCAAAGGATTCTATTACAAAATAGGTGATGAGATCGTCCGCTCTGCGGATGAAAGCCTGCTTGAGGACCTCGATACCGAAAGCGATGCGCCGGCCTATGATCTTCTCCCGATGGATATTTATCTAGCCAACCCGATCATCGGACTCGGGCGCGATGTTGATTTTATCTCAAGCCGTGGGTGTCCGTATGACTGCGCCTTCTGCTATCAGCCCTGGGGGAGGACCTTCAGGGCACATTCGGTCGATTTTATTATCGATACGATCGCTCACCTTAAATGTGAGTACGTGATCGATTTCGTGTCGTTCCAGGATGACGAGTTCCTCGCGAAGAGGTCGCGTGTCGACGAGTTTACTAAAAAGATACAGAAAAGAGTACCGGGGCTCCTCTGGTCGT
>JBDRSA010000135.1:0-6886 GCA_043825275.1 Candidatus Omnitrophota bacterium | reverse complement strand
GCGAGGAGTTCCGCCACCGAAGGTGGCGGACGACGAAGCAATCTCAGTCAGAATTACTAAAAAGCGAGATTGCCTGCCTGCCGGCAGGCAGGCTTCGCCCCTTCGGGGTTCGCAACGAGCTGAGATTAGATTGCTTCGCTTCGCGTCGCGCGACCAAGGATGAGAATTTCAGGAAAGAGTCTATTTCAATGAAAACCGTAACTATATCGATAAACGACAAGGAATACTCCGTACCATCAGGCAGCACGATCCTCGACGCCTGCGTTGCGGCGAAGATCCCGGTCCCGAATTTGTGCTTTTTAAAAGGCGTCTCCGAAGAAGCGTCGTGCTCGGTCTGCGCCGTTGAGGTGGAAGGCGCTCGGACGCTGGTGCGCTCATGCGTCACGAAAGCCGCCGGCGGCATGATCGTCAGGACCGAGACCGAGCGCGTCCTGAGCGCGCGGAAAGTGAACATCGAGCTTATTCTCGCGAACCACCCGCTCGACTGCATGACCTGTGACGCCGACGGCGATTGCGGGCTCCAGGACCTGGCGTACCGGTACGGGATCAAAAAGAGCAGGTTCCTGACGCCTGAAAAGGTCGTCTCGAAAGAGCGCGCGACGCCCTGGACGACGAACCCCTTCATCCATTTCGATCCCGACAAGTGCATCCTCTGCGGCCGGTGCGTGAACTCCTGTAAGAACGAAGCGGTGCTTGAGGCGATCTCTTTCGGCGCGCGCGGCCACCGCCAGACCGTCACGACGCCGTTTTCGATGCCGCTCGAGGACACCGGCTGTAAATTCTGCGCCGTCTGTGTGCAGGCCTGTCCGGTCGCGGCGCTGATAGAGAAGCCGCGGATGGGGAAAGGCAGGAAGAAGGACCTCACCGCCGCCGATACGATCTGCGCGTACTGCGGGGTCGGATGCAATATCAGGCTCTACAAAGACCGGAACGAAGATCTCGTTCTGGCGGAAGGCATCCTTAATACGAAGGTCAATAACGGCCGGCTCTGCGTAAAGGGGAGATACGGTTTTGAGTATATTAACTCAGGCGACCGGCTCACCGCGCCGCTTATCAAAGAGAACGGCGCGTTCAGGAAAGCGAGCTGGGAAGAGGCGATCCGGTATACGGCGAAGCGTCTGTCCGAAATAAAAGAGAAGCACGGCCCGGATTCGATCGGCGTGCTCGGCTCCTCGCGCTGTACGAACGAAGACAACTATTGTATCCAGAAATTCTCCCGCGCGGTCATCGGAACGAACAATGTCGATAACTGCGCCCGGCTCTGCCACTCGTCGACGGTCGCCGGGCTCGGCAAGGCCTTCGGCGCGGGCGCGGCGACGAATTCGATCCAGGATATCGCTGACGCTGACACGCTCTTTATCATCGGCTCGAACATGACCGAGACGCATCCGGTCATCGCCCAACTCGTCAAGGCCCATAAACAAAAGAACGATCCGACGATCATCGTCTGCGACCCGCGGGCTGTCGGCATAACGAAGGCCGCCGATATCCATATCCAGCACGTGCCGGGGACCGACGTCCTTCTTTTGAACGGTATCATGAAGTCAATACTTTCCGCGGGGCTTGAAAAGAAGGCGTTTATCGAAGAGCATACCGAAGGGTTCGATGAGTTCAGGAAAGTCCTCGACGCCTGCGTCCTCGATGAAGCCGCCGCCGGCGCCGGTGTCGCGAAAGAGGACATCGAACGGGCCGCCCGGGCCATCGGGAACGCGAGATCGATGATGATATTCTTTACGATGGGCATTACCCAGCATACGACCGGCGTTGACAATGTCCTGAGCGTCGCGAACCTCGCGCTTCTGACCGGAAGCATCGGCCGTCGGGGCGCCGGCGTCATGCCGCTCCGGGGGCAGGCGAACGTCCAGGGTTCCTGCGACATGGGAGCGCTGCCGAACGTATTTCCGGGATACCAGAAAGTGACCGACTCAGGCGTGATCGGGAAATTCGAAAAAGCCTGGGGCGTGAAGCTTTCTGATCGTGTCGGGATCCCGGTATCCGAATTCGCCGAGCGGTCGCTCGCCGGCGAGATGAAGGCGGTCTACATTATGGGAGAGAACCCGCTGATGACCGAAGCCGACATTACCCGCGCGAAAGAGGGCTTTGAGAACCTTGAGTTCCTCGCGATCCAGAATATATTTCTTTCCGAGACCGCGGAGATCGCCGATGTGGTATTTCCGGCGTCGGCTGCCTACGAGAAGGACGGCACGTTCACGAACACCGACCGGACGGTTCAGCCGCTTCGTATCGCGTGTACGATGCCGGAAGGCGCGAAGCTCGACTGGCAGATCGTCTGTGAGCTCGCGACGGCGATGGGGTATCCGATGGCCTACGGCTCGACAGCTGAAATTACCGATGAGATTGCCCGGCTTACCCCTTCATACGGCGGGATCACCTCAAAACGTCTTGCGGGCGGCTCGATCCAGTGGCCCTGTACGGACGAGGATCATCCGGGAACGCTCTTTTTGTACGAGAACGGCGCGTTCAAACGGCCGAACGGGAAAGGTCTTTTTAGCGCTATCAGCTACAAGCCGGCGAAAGAACTGCCCGATGAGGAGTATCCCTTTATCCTGACGACCGGCAGGATACTGTACCATTTTCACTCAGGGAACGAGACCAGGCGCGTGAAGCCGCTGAACGCGTTTGTTCCGCGGAATTATATCGAAATGCACCCGGAGGACGCCGAAAAACTCCGGGTGGGTACGGGAGATCTCGTCCGCGCCTCGTCGAGGCGCGGCAGCATCGGCGTCCATGTGCTGGTATCCGAGCGGCCGCGGCGCGGCGTTGTCTTCATACCGTTCCATTTCAGGGAGTCCCCGGCGAACGCGCTGACGAACCCCGCGCTCGACCCGGTCTCGAAAATACCGGAATTCAAGGTGTGCGCGATAAAGATCGTGCCGGAAAAAAAGAGGAAGAAATAATCATGGGGAACATCGCGGCCGCGGTTCTGGCGGGGCCGAAGATCGTGAGTATCGACGGAAAGAACCGGGCGCTGACCCCCGTGGGGGGTATACCGATGATCAACCGGGTGCTTACCGCGCTTGAGGAGAAGTTTGATGAGATCATGATCGTCGCCGGCGACCCGAAAGATTACGCGTCGTACAAAAAAAATTATATCGTTATCGGCGACATCTACCGCGAAACGGGCCCGCTCGGCGGCATTCACGCGGCGCTCGCGAAGACCACCAAGAGAGGCGTATTCTTTGCCCCGTGTGATACGCCGAATCTGAACAGCGATGTCATGAAAGGGATGATCGATATTTTAATGACCGGATGCTTTGATTGCGTCGTCCCGGTCTCCGAGTACGGTATCGAACCGCTGCAGGCGGTCTATTCCCGGAGCGTATTGCCGGAACTCGAGCGCATTATCAGCAGCGGCCATCTTTCGGTGACGGACGCGCTCGGGGCGTTCCGCTGCGCGAACGTACGGATACATGAGAATGATAATCTTCTGCTGAATGTCCGTAGGCCGGTTGGATTTGATAATGTGTAGCGCAAAGTGTTATGTAGAAAAATATTGTCATTGCGAGCGCCGTGTCCGCCTCTGGCGGAAAGCGAAGCAATCTCGCTTTTTAATAATTCTGACTGGGATTGCTTCGTCGCTATCGCTCCTCGCAAAGACACGCTATTACTCTGTCATCTATAGAGCGAAGCGAAGCAATCTCGGATTCCTCGCAAAGACGGATTTGGTTAACGCTTTTCACTATGACGAAGCTTTGGAAGCGATATCCCGTGAAGCTTGACATCATACGCTTCGATAAAGACGCTCGCGAGGCTTTTACCGACATCGTTTCCGAAGAGATCCCGCTGACCGTCCACATAAACGGAACGGAGATCTTCACGATCCTCGCGAGCCCTCCCGACCTCGAGGAGCTGAGCGTCGGGTTTTTATTTACCGCCGGCATGATCCGATCGATCGACGATATCCGGAGCGTCACGATCGACCGGAAGAACTGGATCTCGTCGATCGAGCTGAAGAGGAACATCGATTTTGAGTTCATTTTTAAGCGGATATACACGCCGGGTTGCGGCAAAGGAGTGCTTTTTTACAATGTGCTCGATATTCTCCACAGGAAACCGCTCACGAGCCGCGCTATCGTGAAAGGGACGGCGCTGTCGGCGCTGATGAAAGAATTTCTGAAACGGAGCGTGGAATTCAAAAAGACCGGCTGCGAACACAGCGCGGCGCTCGCTGACGAAAGCGGCGTCATTATTTACAAGGAAGATATCGGGCGGCACAACGCTGTCGATAAGGTGA
Organism: Candidatus Omnitrophota bacterium; assembly: GCA_043825275.1. GTDB lineage: Bacteria > Omnitrophota > Gorgyraeia > 2-01-FULL-45-10 > JBDRSA01 > JBDRSA01. The sequence goes on along the minus strand of JBDRSA010000135.1, from coordinate 2,631 downwards.
TCGGCGAGGCGGTCATGAAGCGGGTCCGGATGGCCGACAGGATCGTATTCGTCTCCGGGCGCGTGTCGAGCGAGATCGTTCTGAAGGTCAAGAAATCCGGATGCCCGTTCCTTGTCTCGAGAAGCGCCCCGACCGATCAGGCGGTAAAGTTCGCGAGGGATTTCCGGCTGACGCTGATCGGATTCGCCCGGGGTGAGCGGATGAATATTTATTCCGAAAACGGGAGGGTTGCGTGAATCGTAAGCTATGGCGCTTCTTTCACGTCGCCCTTACTTGTTCCGTTATTTGCCCGGTGGCCTTCGGGATGACGGATACCGCGCGCGCGGCGGCGCCCCGGAAGGCCTTCAAGATGGCGACGACCACCAGCGTTGAACATTCAGGGCTTCTCGATATTCTTTTGCCCGCCTTTAAGAAGGCGACCGGCATAACGGTCCACGCGATCGCTGTCGGCACCGGTAACGCGCTGAAGCTCGGCGAGAACGGTGATGTCGACTGCGTGCTGGTCCACGCGCCGGATCTTGAGATGAAATTCGTACAGAACGGGTTCGGCATCGGACGGCGCGTTCTTTTCTATAATGATTTTCTGATCGTCGGGCCGCCGGATGACCCGGCGGGTATCGCGGGATCAGTTGACCCGATGGAAGCATTGGCGAAGATAGCCGGACATCAGAGCGTTTTCGTCTCCCGCGGGGATAATTCGGGAACGCACAACAGGGAGCGCTATCTCTGGCAGCGCTCCGGTGTCGCGCCGGGCGGCGGCTGGTATCTGGAGGCCGGGCAGGGGATGGGGTCGACACTCATTATCGCCGATGAAAAGGGCGCTTACTGCCTTGTTGACCGGGGAACATTCCTTGCTTTCGAAGACAAAATAGGCCTTGTTGAGCTTTCAACGCCCCATGAAGAACTGCTCAATGTCTATTCGGTCATCGCGGTCGATCCGGGACGGCACCCCAACGCCGACTACGGTGAAGTTTCGCGATTTATCAATTGGCTCGTCTCGGATGAGGCGAAAGAGCTCGTCAACGGTTTTAAGAAAAACGGAAAGCAACTGTTCCATTATGGAGTACCTGCTTCTTAGTATAAAAAAAGCTATTCTTCTTTTAGCGGGATTCGATCCGGAGATCGCGAGGATCGTCTGGACATCGGTGTGGGTCTCTGCCGTTTCGATCGCGGCCGCCTCAATGCTCTCGGTTCCGGCCGCGTGCCTGATCGCCGCGGGCCGTTTTCCGGGAAAACGCGTGGTGATCACCGCTCTGAACACGTTAATGTCGCTGCCGACCGTTGTTGCCGGGCTCCTCGTCTATTCGTTCTTCTGCAGAAGGGGCGTCTTCGGCGGCTTTGGGATACTCTATACGCCGCTGGCGATGATCATCGGCCAGACGATTCTGGCGTTCCCGATCATTACCGGACTTACCGTTGCCGCTCTTGAAGGGGCCGATCCGATGATCACCCGGACCGCGCGCACGCTCGGCGCGACGGGGCTGCGCCCGATGGTGACGCTCGCGCGCGAGATGCGGCTTGCGATCCTGGCGGCGGTCGTCGCCGGGTTCGGGAGGATCTTCGCCGAGATCGGCGTCTCGATGATGTTGGGAGGGAATATCAAGCATTACACCAGGAATATTACCACGGCGATCGCGTTCGAGACCGGAAAAGGGGAGTTTTCGCTCGGCCTCGCGCTGGGAGGGGTCCTCCTTGCCTGCGCGTTCGTCATTAACATGTTCTTCCAGGGCTTACGGAGAAGCTATGAAGTTGTTTGAGTTGTCCGGGGTGAAGAAATGCTACAAAAAACATTTGGCGCTTGATATCCCGTCGCTTATTATCGAGCGGGGAGGCTGCGCCGCGGTCTACGGGCCGAACGGTTCGGGCAAGACGACGCTCCTGAATTTACTCGCGTTTCTCGATACGGCGACCGAAGGAAACGTGAAGATCTATTCCGAAGTTCACAAGCTGACGCCGCGGCGCGGACGGGACGTAACGCTCGTTATGCAGGAGCCGTATCTTTTCGGGATGTCGGTATTTAAGAATGTCTCGTACGGATTGTCGGCGCGCTCGTTCGGCCGGCAGCGGATCGAAGAACGCGCCCGGCCGGTCATGAAGCGGCTCGGATTGTGGACAATGCGCGAAAAGAACGCGCGCCTCCTTTCCGGCGGAGAAAAGAAGCGCCTCGCCATCGCGCGCGGTCTTGTCGTCGACGCGGAGACGCTGCTTCTTGACGAGCCGACGTCAAACGTTGACCGTCAGTACGCCTCGGTGATCGAGACGATCATCAGTGAGTACGCCGCAATACCGGGCAGGACCGTCCTGGTCGCCACGCACGATCTCGCGCAGGCGCACCGGCTTACAAAAAGAATTATCTATCTCTCGAACGGAACGGTGAGCGTATCGTCGGTGCGGGAGCGGGAGTTGGAGAGATCGGAAAGTCAAGTTTTGTCATTGCGAGCGAACGAAGCGAGCGAAGCAATCCCGCTCTTTAGTAATTCTGACTGAGATTGCTTCGTCGTCCTCGCGTTGCTCGGACTCCTCGCAAAGACATGCTATTACTCTGTCATTGCGAGCGAAGCGAAGCAATCTTGGACTCCTCGCAAAGACGGACTTAGGAGAAACACAATGAATTTCCTTGAACTCGTTAAA
>JBDRSA010000134.1:0-2472 GCA_043825275.1 Candidatus Omnitrophota bacterium | reverse complement strand
AAAAAAATGCATATAGGCGCGCGTTCGTATTCCCAGCTCAGCCCGTAATTATCGATCAAAACGCGCATCAATTCGACGATCGCCAGAGAAGGATGCGTGTCGTTCAGCTGGATACAGATCTTTTCGGGCAGCTGCCTTGGGTCGGTGTTTTCAGCATGAAAGCGCCGGATGATGTCGAAGATCGACGCCGCCGTGAAAAAATACTGCTGTTTCAACCGGAGTTCTTTTCCAAGATGGAACGTGTCGTTCGGGTAAAGCACCCTGGATATATTTTCGGATAAGATCTTTCTATGTACGGCCCTTTCGTAATCGCCCGAATTAAAATATTCGAAATCGAAATCTTCGGTGCTTTTCGCCGACCATAAGCGGAGCGTATTGACAACATTATTTTTGTAGCCGGGGATCGCGATATCGTACGGCTCCGCCACGACATCTTCGGTGTCCACCCACCGGTAATGCGGCGCGCCATCGGGATCACGGGACATTTCCTGCCTACCGAAAAACCGTACCCGTACGGCATATTCGGGCCGCGCGAACTCCCAGGGGCTCCCGTGCTTCAGCCATTCGTCGGGAAGCTCTATCTGGCTTCCGTCCTGTATCCGCTGGCGGAATATCCCGAAATCAAAGCGCATCCCGTACCCGTGCGCGGGGACCCCCAGCGTCGCCATCGAATCGAGATAGCACGCGGCCAATCTGCCTAACCCGCCGTTGCCGAGTCCGGCGTCGGGCTCCTGTTCGCGCAATTGCTCATAATCAAAACCGAGGCCGCTGACGGCCTCTTTCACCTGACGCCCCAAACCAAGATTGATCGCGTAATTGTCCAGAATTTTCCCGATCAAAAACTCCATCGACAGATAATACACCCTTCTCGCGTTCTCTTTGTGGTATCGCTGCTGGGTCGCGATCCACCGCTCGGTAACCCTGTCGCGGATCGACAGCGCGAGGGATAAATAGTTGTCGTTTACTGTAGCGGAATAATGGTCCTTCGACAGAAAATACTGGCGATTGTACTGCAGAGAAAGGCCGATCGACTCCGCTGTCATCTTCTTATGCAATACGCTGAAAACGTTCTGTTTTTTTGCCATATTTATTTCCTTTGACCTGGTTTCTTAGGCCGGATTCTTCGGAAGCATACGCCCGGTGACACCCCACAATATCAGATTATACTCCCGCCAACGGTAATGTCCAGGGAAAAATTCTTTGTCCGGCGGAGGCGCTTCAAACGCCGCCGACAAAGTGTATCGAACGGTAAACTGCTTCTTTCTCACGCCTATAAGCATCCCGGAAATTTCTTCGAGTTTTGACGGTGCTTGGGAACGCGGAACGCCCTTATCTTTTCCCATCGTCACGCGCCCGGGCTCAAAAGAATATTAAAATTCTTTTTTGAACTTCAGCATTACCTTATCATCGGTTTTCTGTTCATCCCGGGTTTGCTCGGCTTCGCTATTTTGCTTGATCTCTTTTTCTCCCGTTATAGAAATAGCCTCGTTAATTTTATATTCGGTACCGACCTTATGGGACAGCGAGGGATTTTTCTCTTTCTCCTGTTGCTGCGCGACAGAATAGCTGACCGCCGTATTGGCTGTAATATCTTTTGTGGCGCCGACTTTTGTCATCGTACCGTTATACTTTACCAGGATATCCCGTATTCCGTATTTCTGCGCGATCTTGTCGCCGGAGCCTGAAAAAACAAAATAATCCAAAAAGTCCTTAGCGATATCCGCTGATAATTCTTGTTTATGTAACGCCGTTTCTACGCTTTTCCACGTCTTGTTAGTCGCGAGCATAAGCAGCAGTCTATCCTGATCCATCGCGGGCTGAGATGTTAACTTTAGATCCGGCTCGTCAAAAGTCCCCTTAAGTAAAATGCTGATCGTGACATCCTCAACGGCGGATGTCCCCCTCAGATGTAATGTGGGGATATTGGGATCGCCCGTAAATAGGATCCTGCTTTCTTTTATTCTTATCAAAGCCGTCTTAGGGCCTGATAGCGCCCCGCTTTCCAGTAAAATCTCTCCGTTTATTTTGAGAGCGTCTTTTATATCCGCAAGCTTTAGGTTCAGCTTGCCCGGGCAGTCAGCCATCGTGAACATGTCTCTGGATAACTTTTTGACAAGGAAGCTTCCCTGTATTTCCGGATCCAGGAAAGAACCCTTAATGTTAATATCCACATTGCTTAAAGAACCGGAGATCTTTTTCAGTGCCGCTGTTTCGGCGAACAGATCCAGGGTATCACGAATACTGATGCTGCTCGTATAAGCCGAAACGTTCAAAGTTCCGTTTCGAAATTCTCCGTAGAACAGGATCGTCTCGGAGCCGGAGAATTGTATCCTTCCGTTCTGTATTTTTATATTGAGCCCCTCCAGGGAGAAAGAACTTAAGGAAATTTCGAGCCTCTGGATCTTGAGCGAATTTCCTTTAGGCAGCCACTTCAGGCCATGGAATTCAATATCCTGGTAAACTAATGTTTCT
>JBDRSA010000133.1:0-32551 GCA_043825275.1 Candidatus Omnitrophota bacterium | reverse complement strand
GCTCATTCTTAAGGTCATTGCCTTTCATGTTTTCTTGTCTTGCTTTGATGCGCTCGGCGAAGTCAAGGCCGTGCATGGCCGCTTCGAGGCCGGTGGCTGAGACGGTGATCGCGCTCGTTGAGAGTATATTGGCTGTCTCAGGCTGATAGTTGTATTTGAAGCTTGGGTCATGCTCCAGGGTGCCTAGCTTGAGCTGCTTTAAGAGGGCGTCTATATCGACTTTAGCGGCATCGGGGAAGGCATTATTAAGGATATCCATGATATGTATGAGTTCTTCGGGGCCTTTGAGGAGACTTGAGAAGTATTTGACGACGATAGCGGCCATGGCCTCATTATCGCTGTCGAAGTCGAGCATTTCGGCTCTTTGGTAGCCTTTGTCTCTGACGATATCTTTGAGGTTCTGTATGTGGGCTGCCTGGCCCTCTCCTGTGACCTCGGTAAGAATGATCATGCCGCCTGAGATCTCGTCTATGGCCTTTTGAAGGTCATTGAACTCTGTTTTGCTGCGGCCTGCGGGGATACCGAGCAGAACCTGATCGGCGACCGCGACACTGGTCGGGGAGCTTCTTTTCCTGCTGTCGGCGACATCTTCTCCGTAGAACCGATCGAAGATTCCGCACCATTTTTTCAGTTTCGCCTTAAGATCTACGTCGGCATTTGCTTGCATTACTCTATTTAATTGATGAAGGTAATCGCTGATCGCCTTTGTGTCGTCGCGGACAAGCTCGGGATTATCATCGATTATAGCCTGTATACGCAGCGCATCTTCAGCTGTAAACGCGATATGCAGTCCCTGCGGGAGATAGGTATCCCAGTCAGGCCTCAAAGATACGTCTTCATCGGTAAAACTTCTTATTGCGAGTTCATCCACTTCGCTCGCTCCGAAATGCCTTCGTAAGGATGTGTGATCCCCACCGAGATAAGCAGCCGCCCTCGGCCTCGTTCTTGCAGCCATTTCCTCAATCGGTCCCTTTCTCATGCGGATGAAAGCCATTATTATAGCAATAATTGCCATTCCCCCGAAGAGCCCGAGCGCTCCCATCGCAACATATACAGCCCAATCGTTATTTCCTGCCGCCATCACGACAGGCGCCGCGGCGCTGAGCCAGGCCATTTGAGGCCCGGAAACCGTCGCAGGTTCCTCTTCCCGAGCAGCCTGCGGCTTTGCGGCAGCCCCTCTATCAGCCTGGACGTCTTCCGGAAGGCCTGAAGTCTGTTCAAATCCGCTTGGGGACTGTCTGGCCGCGCCGGCGACCAGGACGCCTGCCCCGGTGAGCACATTTTCCGGGAAATCTTCATGGTCGAGCGTTTGTGGTCCTATTGCGGGGCGAATCTCAGTCATTTGGTTACCGAAGTCTGATATTCGCATGCGGGATTCCGCTTTAAATAACTTCTTCCCTTTAGCGTCGGTCGCTTTCTCCAAGAAGAGCGTCTGGAGAATAAAACCGATGTTGGTTTCTGTAACCTGCGCGTAACCATGACTATCCGGCACTATATCTCCTATTTCGCCTGTCACAACGTACTGGGCAAGCCTGGCGCTTCCGTTGATAAGTTCAACCAGCAATTCATCGTCTGCCATTATCTTGAATCCCTTGGCTACTACGATGTTGACGATCGGCTCGTTCTCCCTTATTTCTCTCACGCGATCAAGGATCTCCTGAAGCGGTACAGGTTTCTCAGGAGTGAGAATAATCATCGTATTCCTGTTTGTATCGATCTTATACCAGAGGTCGTTGTCGGATGTCTTTAGTTCATCCAGATTCTCAGGATTCTGCCTTGCCGCTTCGTAGGCAAGACGGCCTGAAGTATCTCCCGGAACGACGACGATCCCGCTGCATATATGGGTCCAGCCTGAGATAGCGCAGCTAAAGATGACCTCCCGTAATATCTCGACGGCTTGTTGAAAACCGAACTTCGCATATTCCGGCGCTTGCCCAAGCGCTGTTTCATGCTTTGGAATTTCATAAGGTCCATCCTTTATTAGAACGCCTAAGTGTCTCAATTGTTCATCGGTATACTCATCGGTGATGAGCTTATACCGCCTTCTAGCTCTGCGCACTCCCCGATCATCAACATAAGTCCTAACCCTCTTTGGATAATTATCATCTTGCACGCGCATTTTCAAATCATCGGTTGTCTCGAAGCAGACGTCGATAGCATCACGCAATAATCCTTTGACATCTACATCCGCTGGATCATCGTCCTCACCGAAGACCGCAACCTTGCCGGATTCACCCCTTAAAACAGTATCGGCAATCAATTCCGTGGCTTTTTCAGCCAGGGCGTAGTTTGGATTGAGTACTTTTTTTGCACCAGGAGCCCGGGATTCTCCGTCTTCGTCCTCGCGGACAAGTATGCTGGTTGTCTCTTTCGGATTCGGCAAGCCCCTGAGGTGGTAGCCGGTATCCTTTACAACTACTGTCTTAAACAATTCTTCCTTGAGCCCAAAGTTAGCCCTGAGCGCCTCACCGATATACTCCCGGACACCGCCAAGCCGCGGATTACCATGTGAATCCCGTTCAACTTCTCCGCCCAATCTGATATCTTCCCTCGCCCTGATAAGAGCGCTTACCTTCGCCAATTCCGCCAGATCCGCATCAGGAAGCGCGAAACCTTCGGCGACCACTATATTAACCACACCATGTTTTCTGTATATCTCCCTCGCCCGCTTCATGACCATTGCAAGCGTTACCATCGTATTTTTATTCATCTGCGTCTCAGGCGTAAGGATCATAACGGTATCTCCGAGATCATGGTACCGCCGTTGCGCCTGAGGAGACATCGTGGCGAGCTCTTTTTCGATGAGGTCGCGGCGTCCGGCAGCGAGCGCCAGCCAACCGGCGGCCCGCCCCATGATCTCTCTGACCATGACGTCGCCTTCCTCCGGATACATGGCTCCTCCCCAGAAGTCCTCCCTGGCAGCGGCTGCCGCCTGGAGATGCCCCACCATAAGAGACTTCGCGTCATTATCGATACTTTTGAATATCGCGTTCATGGGTACCTCCGGAAGAAGCACGGAGAGTTTCGCGGTCGCTGAAGCGTGATCGTCTCCACCGGTCGCGATGATGCCACCTATGTAGTTAGTGCCGCCGTGCGTACGAATATAGCGGCGAATAGCGCGAATTATCCTCAACGTCTTATTAGCTTCTCTAAGCTTACCAGACAAGGGAGCATCTTCGGATATTCCACACAGAGTAATGAGGCGGTCGTTCTCGCAGATCTTGGCAAGCATCCCCTCGAGCCTCTTGTCAATGCTTCTCGCTGCTAACCGAACATATAACTCAATCAATTTGATCGCATACCCTAACAACTTTTTTAACAGCCAGAGCCGGAATAAAGGAGTGTGATCCTTAAGATCCTTAAAAAAATCTATTATTCTGACCGCATGCCTCATGTCATTGAAACCGGTAAGGTTGCGGATGAGCCTTACCAGCGGCATGTAGCCTTCTTTTTCATCCTTTCCAAACGGATTAACCCGGGCCGATCCGATAGCGGTACTGGCGCGCTCAAGGATCCTATCCGCGTACTCCGCGTCTATGTGGATACCTCTATAGAAGACATCATCCTTTGTCATGCCGTCGAATGCGTTGGGAACTCCCACAACGATGTAGCCCTTAGGCCCGAGCAGCTGCCTGGTGCGTCCGATGACACCGTTCAAACCCGCGCAGTCGCCACCGCCGGTTATAATGTAGATCACCTTTGATTTGATAGCGGTGATCATGTACGGATGCCGTTTTTTCTTAAGCATAATGGTCCGGTAGATTATCTGCCGCCTTGTCCCCTGGTTCGCAAATATATCCTTGTAGATCTTATCTATGTAGACGTTACCTTCTTTATCGTAGATCACCGGGTGCGACACCATGCCCATGATAACGCTCGAGACAAGCTTCTCCGCGTTGACTTCCTTGATATCCGGATCTTTCTCATACACAGCCTCACGGTAGAGGCGTTTGAACTCATCCAAAAGGTCCGGCAGGAAGTGGACGTTCAATTCACGGGTTCTTTTGCCTAACAAACTGTTTGTAAGATTTCTAGCCTTAACGGTCTCCGCGCCGGACCGCGAGCTTGTATCATAAACGGCCCGCGCCAGTATCTCTCTCTCGTCAATATCGTATTTATTAACACCCAGTCTTGCGGTAAACTCAAAGGCGGACGCTCCTCCCGCGGGCGGCTCCCGGGGAGCTACGTCCGCACTGGGAGATTCGCGGAGCGACTGTCCTTCCGGAGGAGCCGGTTTCACGCCGAGCATGACCTGCCGGAAGAGCGCGTCATCTGCGGGGAGCTGTTTGAGGAGCCCGGTATTGACTACCGCGTTACCGGGACGTTTCCAGTCTTCGTCTATTTCAAGAGATCTCCAATGCTCAAAGATGCCCCTGCCTACCATCGCGCTGAGAAAGCCCGGGCCATCATCTCGGAGATCATCATAGTAGATCCGGCTTATGTTATAGCAGTAGATGAGAAAAACCTGCAGTAACGTCTGAAGGCCCCTTCCCCTCAGGCGCCTTCCCCGGTACTCATCTGCGGTGCCTTGTCCGGTGACCGTAACATAGCCATAATAATCCCCTCTGCCAAGCGGCGATCCGTCTTCAACGGTCCTTTCTTCTCTAATTCTGAAGTTACCCTGATAATTTACTGTGCTCAAGAATAATCCCTCTTCATCGCGTATGCTCAGAATGTCAACGAGCGTAACTTTATCGTAAGCGTACCTCGGCACAAGCCGCTCCTCAATCTGATTGTGTTCAGCCCACATCGAGAGCCATCTCCGCAATAATTCACTATTCTCCGCGATCACCCGGGGGACATCTCCTTCGGATTCAAGCTCCGCGACACCCCTGCTCGGGGATTCACGGTGGGCCCGCTCGGTCACCGGGGATACCCAGTCCGCTTCGGTCACTTCGTCCCGCAGGACCGTCGCGAAGTTCTCACCGGTCCTGACCGGATCGGCAGCGAGATACGCTCTATCTGCCTCCGAGTAGAAAATAATCTTGCCGGCGCCTTCCTGAACACCGATCGTGATCGTTATGTCACTGTCGGGCGTCAGCGTCGCGGTCTTTTCTTCCTTACGCGGCATTACGAGAACCCGGTAGACGCCGTTCTCGTAGTTGAACATGAAATTATACGGCATGTCCTTCGCTTCGAAATCACGGATATCTTCCATGATCGCCCGCGCAAGTTCTTCGACGTTAGCGCTCTCAAGATACCTGAAATTCCCTTCCCAGCCTTCCACATACCCGCCGCGGACATTCGGATACTCTTCATATGAACTGTCCCAGCGCACCGAAACTGTTCCTTCATCCATGCCGCGGAAGATCCTGTTGCGCTGGCGCAAATACTGGGTGTGGAAATGGTAGACGCTTGCGGCGGCACGCGGACTGTTGAATATTCCTTCGTAATCCGGGTCGATACTCCGGACGAATCGGAGCATTGTCTCGACCGTTTCTTCGTTATTCACCATCTGCGGCACCGGTTCTTGTGAGGCGATCATGATGTGACCATTACCGCACGGGAATATATTCGCAACGACATCGAATACTACGCCCATTGAGCGTATCCCGAAGAGGACCTGCCTTGAGAGACTGCTAAAGCGGCACTTTTTGTCATGCTTGTGGACCAGCTTCTCTTCAGCCACCGCCGCCGCGGGTTTTGCCAATCTTTTATGGCGCTCGTACTCGAGCCTTCCCGGGACCAGGACTGTATCAAACTTCGCACCGTTTGGAAGTTGATAGGTATCGACCGTTTCATCATATTCATACCCCAGGACCGGCTCGCCGTTCACCAGCCAGCGCTCCCCGCGCACCCGTTCGAGCTCACTGGCTACTTGAGGTCTCAGATCGGCATCATCGGTCAATTCATACGTAGGTAAGTCGAGAGTTGCTCGTACGATGCGGATGAAATTCTCTCTCGTCCGGGCGTATTCCTCTGAAGGATCGTCATAATTCATACCGTGCCGGATAAGAATGGTGTGGGCGACTTCCATTACAGAACCATAGCTTATATCGTGCGGGAAGTCCCTGACAAGCTCACTCAACAGACCAAATACTTCCGGCGACAACCCCGGTGTCTTCATACCAGCATCTAATTTCTCAGAGACGGTTGGGGATTGGCGCTCTCCGTCCGGGCCAGCGGGAGGCTGCTGATCCAACTGCTGCTCTGCCGGCACCGTACCTGTAGCGCCATCCGTCTGCTCTGCCGGCGCCGCACCTGTGCCATCTGCGGGCGCATTAGGCGGCAGTATCGGCGCCGGCCGGCCTGCCGGGTCATCATCATCGCCCGCTGCCGGCGCCCGCGGCTGAGCGATACCCGGCCTCGCGGCATGATCGGGAACGCGCCGCGAGAGCGGGTAATACCCGCGGGCGAGATGCCCGTTCTCCATACGCCTGATGATAAATATCAGAGCGATCGTCGCAAGAACGATCCCGCCGACTATAAGAACCGGCCAATACGTTCCGACAAACGAGCCCGCGGCGGCCGCCTCGGCGAATTTCTCACCGACAAAAGGCACTTCAACGGCGATCGCCTGGTATGAATCCATGATCGGCGCCGCTTTGGTGACCGAGAGCCCGAAATATTTCATCAGGTCGGCTTTCGGCACCACAAAGCAGAGTCCGATAATCGTAAAGAAAGCGACACCGTACGTCTCAAGGTGGCGCTGGCCGTCAGAGCGCCAGTAGATCTTGAAGCTGTCCCACCGCTCGCCAACCGCGTGCCTGAGGACCCCGCCCTGTGCCTCGCGGCGCTCATGGTAGACCTTCTCGATCATCCGATCCAAGCTTATCGGCAGTGTTTTCTCAGTGTAGGGCCACATATTATCGATCCGGCGCCACCCTTGCAGAAAGTCGATCTTCCACGATCCCATGATCGCCGTATAGTAGAACGGCATAAGGAACGCGCGCTGGGTATGGTGTAGGTAGAAGTACGCCACATCACCGATCGGAATATAAAATCCGGTCGCCTTAAAGAATAAATACACAAGAACGATCGCGAGCCCGATCCCCAGAACCACAAACGAAGCGACCGCGGTAGTGATGAAGAAATAACCGTATGCCGCCAGCGCCAATCCGAAGAGGAGCGTCAGGAAGCCGGGAGAATACCTCCCCTCGCTGAGAACCGTCAGCTCATCCCGGAGCGTCCCGATCCTCCGTTCTATCGCTTCGGTAATAACCTCCGTACAGGCCTGCACGGGGCTGCTCGCGGCGTCATGGCCAAGCTCCAAAACCCTTCTGCGGAAAGCAGTTTCGATGAGCGTCGGAACAAAATCAACAATATGGCCGGGAAGATCCATTCCTTTTAACCCCTCGTTCAGCTGCCGGACCGCGTCTCTTCTGTTAAGAGTGCCGTTAGCGACACCCCTGAGGATCGCCGCAACAAAATACGCGTCAGGCTGTGGAATTTTTCTTCGTCTATGCGTATCGCGCAGATCCTGGGCCGCGTCTCTCAAAACTTGAGGGTCTAGGGTAGTATCCTCAATAAGTCTCAGCGCGGCATTTACGACAGGCCGTGCAACTTTGGCTCCCCGCAATGTCCGGCGCAGTTCCAGGGCCGCGGTTCTCATATCTTGAACGGAGATAACTTCATCCGGATCCCTACCGGCGGTCAATTCATCTATCTTCGCTCGCAGAGCACTGCGCGCCTTATCCCAGTGTTTTGTGCTGTCCTGCTGAAGTCCACCCGTTGTCTCGCCCGAGATGACTCCCAAGTCATTTTCGAATTCAGCGATCCTATCATTATAATAATCGTATCCTTTCTGTATCTTCTCCCGGCCGCCGATCTTATTATTGAAGAGGCAGTAGAGATTGTGCGCGACCTGGTACAGGTAGAAGGTCAGAAGGATCCCCACACCGACTGAAACAGCCGGGATGAACCACATATCAGGCGGCAGCCATGTATTCACGAACGTGACGGCCTGGCCAATGAGGCTGATCATACCGGTCGGGTCAGACAGCCCTATCGCCGGAAACGCGTTCAAGGCTCCGCTGATAATGAGCGACCCCATATAGAGGAAGGTAACGCGAAAACTCGTATACGTAAATATTGTCGAGCTGAAGCCGGAGTCGAGCAATACCGCGATAAAAATGTTGTTCCAACCGACCTGCGCTACCCTGTTGACGATATCTTCGGGATTCCTGAAGAACCCGAGTCTGAACATGATCATCGTAACGGTCAGCCCCAGGAGTCTGCCCAGGACAACACCGACAAAATACCCGACTGCCAGGACCGCCACTCCCACGATGATAGGGTTCGTTCCGCCAAAAAGCGCGCCGGCGATGCCCGCGGTAATAATACCAAAGTGGGGCGCTATGAGAAGATACTGCGCCGCGAAAACGGTGCCGGTAGAGACAAATAGGATCCAACGCGAGCGCTGGTCGATCCAGTCGAAGAGGTCCGGCCCGGCGGCTTCAAGGACCGACGCGCCGGGATCGGTATAGTAATAGACCCTCAGTTCCCGCGCCGAGGCGCGCGTGCCGAGATGTTTGTCTTCGGTCGTATCATCCGCCGGGTGCGGCCCGAGCGGCTGGAGAAAACTCAACCGTGCCAGGAGCTTAATGACGCTCAGAATCGGCCAGAGCTCGGTCACCAGTATTTTTACCGCCTTCGGAATGCCCGCCAGGCATGAGAGCGTAAGCGTGACCGGGACTACGAACATATTGAAAATAACGGGCTTCTCTACTGGATCGATCCTGTTTCCGAAGAGCGCTTCTTTGATCTTCGCCATGATCATCGAGTGGCGGCGGGACACCCGCTCTTTGTATTTCATATGGATATCCTGACATTTTCCCCTGTCCGTCCTGCCGCCTTCGTTGGTATAGCCGAACATGGTGCCGACATCGAACCAGTTCGAGAGGCCGTCGAGATGGAAGAGCGTGTGCGTCGCCGCGCCCCGCATGAGCCACCGCCACCCTCTCATCCTTCCGAGCTTTACAAAGTTGGAACCGAGGAGAAAACCGCCGACGAAACCGGTCACCGCAAGGCACACCGAAAATATAATATTCAATATAAGTATCGTTGAGAGCGGCACCATGATCGCCCCGACGACTCCGACAGAGAGCCCACCGATCGTGGTAAGAAGCGTGATCCAGTGGCGCGGTACCGTCAGACCGAACTTTATCGGCCCCCACCCGTTGTAATCAAGGAAGAAGAATCTGTTACGGCCGTACGGCAGCTGGATCGGGTTACCCTGCATGACCGAGGGTCCTTCACGGGTGGCGTACTCAGACGCTATATAGTGGTCCACATCGCCGAATACCCCGCCTTCTCCGTAGATCTCATTTAAAAGCATATACCGTTCCGCGGCCGGTACGTATGACCTCCCGAGAAAATCCCGGTATGCCGCGACCGGCCGAGAGGCGCTCAATCGATCGAGCTCGTCAAGGTATCCGCGTATATCCGCGTCTCCGGCATCCTGCAGCGCGGCAAGCTCGCTCAACATGATAAACCTGCTGAGCTTTGGATCTTCACGCGCCATAACGGCGAGCCGGACATATTCCCTGACTTCTCTATTACGGGAAAGCTCCCGCAGCCTGTTCTTATTATCTTTACTCACGCGGCCATTTTTCATTCGCGCATCGGCCTGTATCCGTAGATACTCGGCCACCGGAGAGTCGCTGTCCGCCCGCGCCGCGGTAAGGATCTCAGCCATCCGCTTCTGGTGCGCCGCGATACCCTCATCCCGCGCGAGCTCTTGAAGCTCCGTTTCGAAAGCATCCCGGGAAAATCCCTTCTCCTCACCGTATAGTCTATTTACGAGGATCGACGCTTGCGCCAGCCTTAAATTACCGGCATTTTCCGAAGAGCCGACATTCATCAGCTCCCGGTACCGGTCAACCTCAGGGTTACCCCGGGTCAGGCGCTCGCGTTCATCTAAATATTTCCGGACATCCGCCCGCCTGCCGAGCTCTTCCATTTCGCGCGTAAAATCCTCGTGTTCCTTAAGGATCTTCCGCGCCCTGAAGAGATCGATATTCCAGCGGATCGCTTCCTGGTAGAGCGGCTCGTTATTTCTGATGAGTACATCCGGCAGTATCCTGTCGGGGTCATAACTTCCGTCGGGCATCCTCATCTCTTCGACCAGATATCCGACGACCGTTTTGATCCTTCTATAGCCGCTTCCGACCGTCCAGTAATGGAACTCCTGGGGCTCATTATCCTCATCCAGGATCTCCCAGGCATCGGGAAGCGGTTCACCGTTCAGAAGATAGTTCTGGATCATACCGAACCCGCCGAAGTTATTGGCCGACGGCTTCGCGACCGCCTGCACCAACTGTGTTGACTTGCCCGGATAGTTCTCGCCGGGCACCGGCTCGCCGCTTATCCATACGCGCCCCGCCTCTCCGAGCGGTGAATCATAGGAGGTAGCCGCGATCGCGTTAATTTCGCCAGAGGTAACATTTGAATCGACCCGGCATCCCGTCCGGTTGATAGGATAGTCGCCATTCACAACGCCGTGTTCATACACATTACCGACAACCTTAAACGCCAGCGGCGGCAGACCCGGCGATGGCCGGGCTACCATCAGGTACGGCGCGGCCTGGTCGCCCATGGCGCGCGTCGCTTCATCGCCCTCGCGCCGGGCGAGCCTTGTAAGAAGTTCGGTATTATCGATCTTCGTCCGGTCGACCGGGATCCTGCTCACGTCAAAACCGTGTTGTTCAAGCTTCCGTATCGTCTCGGGCCGCATCGGGATCTCTCCCGCCTCGATCGCCCTTCTGAGCTCATCCTTCATAGCATCCGGGAGATGTAAATTCTGATCCGGATACCGGGGGTGTATATCATCTGATGTGGGCGACTGTCTCTTGCCGGGTCCATCATCTTCCGACGCAGGCGCATCCGGCCCGGTTTCCGCATCGGCTGGTTCCTGAGATCTTCTGAATTTACCCGGGATCGAATGGAGGCCGAAGATCGACTTGACAAGGTGCTCTTCCGGGATGCCGTTCAGCATTACGTACCGATAGTCTTTCTTTCTGCGGGGCCCTTCAACGCCGCTATCACGCTCGCTCTCCGTTTGAGGCGCGATCGTCTCTCCGCGTTCAGCGGCTATCGACTCCCTGATATCAGCGGCTTTGCGCCACTCCGACTGGACCACAAATCTCCGCGACTGCTTCCAGAAAAATCCGTTCATCAAGAGCCAGGGCTTGAGGAACTGGACAAGCATCATAAAACTGATGCCGCCGCCGATATATGAGACGAGCGCGAAGTTAAGCAGGGTCGTCGATTTATTAACTTTCAACCACAGGATCGTATCGGGTAAATCCGGCAGGAAATAATAGAGCAGACCTATCGCCGCGATTCCCAGGACACCTGAGATCACAAAAATGAGGTCGTAGCGCGAACGCATCGTAGCGCGCGCGGCGAGTGAATCGAGGTGCTGTTCTTCTTCCGAATACATCTTATTCTTCGCGGACCTGAGCATGAGAGCGTCTTCCATAGACGCGGGATAGTCGCGGGTAGCGGCGCCGTCATTCCTTAATATCTCAAACCCCCAGAACGCCTCTCTGATATCATAGGCGAACTTGTGCGCGAAGAGAGCGTTGCGCATATAACGCCTGGTCGCGACATACGCTTTCGGCCGTTCATAGACGACCCCATGTTCATCGGTGAAGGTCTCTTTCTCGAGCCGGTCATAATACGCGGCTGATTCCGGCATAACGCTCTCGTCGCCGAAGACACCGACAACCAGGCCGCCTGACGTGCAGGGGTTCTCGGGATCATCCACATTCTCAAAATTCGGCTCGCTCCTGATCCTCAGCTTCCTGAACTCAGGGCCTTCCACCATGATGACGTAGAACTTTCCGACGTTATGAATATAGACCCGGTAGAGCATCCGGGCGCTCCGGTTGCCGCGCTCGATCTGGCCGATCACCCGCTCGGCTTCTCTCCTGAGATATTCGGCTTCGATCCTCGCGATATTGATCGTATCGAAGATGTTCCTCCAGGTATGGGTATCGTCCATCCACTCCTGGAGATCGGTCATGGGGACCCTGTTCGGAAGATTGTGGAGCAGTCTCAAGAGACGACCCCGATCCTCCGGTGAGGCGCCATCAACGAGTTCGTGCAGCCGGCGCTCAACCTCATCCAGCGACTCCAGAACAATATTCATCGCTTCGACCTGCATTCTCGCGCGCTTCAATTCCTTCCCCGCGGGAGTCGTGAGGATCTTATTTCTCACCCATGACCAGCGCTTGATGAGTCCGAGCGCAAGCGAGCCGAGACCAACGGCCCAGATCCTGTTATAGGAAAGGTAGTCGAAGAGCTCGTGCCCAATACCTAAATTGCGGGATACCCACGCGGCGGTACACACCCATAAGACGATCAGGGCGATCCCCCCGCCGATCAATATATAGTCCAATTTTTTGAACGGTTTTTCCTCTGCCTGTACTTTCTTGATGACCTCGATCGCGTCGCCGATCTTCCCGCCCCGTTCGCCGGTCGCTTTCATGCCTCCTTTTGAGAAATAATCCCTGATGCTACCGAGCTCCGCTTCGATCGGCGTCTCTTCAAACGCGCTGGGTGAAGCCCGGGGGGCCCCGGAAGCGCCGCCTCCGTCCCGCTCGGCAACACCGGTATCAGTTTCACCGGCCGTTTCTTCGCCGATTTCCGTCTCTACGGTCATTGTATCAATGGTAAATACACCCTCGTCCTCTGTCCTCTGGCCGGTTACAATAAATGATCTCGCTTCAAGAGCGGCATTGACTGCGGCGTCTCTTCTTGCCTGTACTCTGGCACAGTACCTCGCTGCCATCCCTTCTTGCCATCTTCTGAAACCCAAAAATCCCATGATCGCCGCAAACAATCCTGAGAGAACAATCAGGAGCCGCTTCCACCAGAGTAAGCTCTCTGACGGCAGTGCCATTACTTCTTCCCCGGCCCTTTTATTAATCAGCGTCACGATCTGCCCGCGCGCCTGCTCAGAGGTCATCTGCCCTTTCGCCACCTTCACCGCCTGCTCATAAATGATCGACCAAACCCTGTCGACAAGTTCCTCATCGAACGCCTTAAGGCCGTTCATCTTCATAACGATACGCGCGGCCTTTTCGACCTCATCCGAAGCGGCAAGCGCCCGGCAATGCTTCTCGACATCATCTCCGGCGCGCTGCATCTCGAACGCCCAATAACTGATCGCGGCAAACGTATTTCTGTCCGGCGTATGCTTGGATCCGCTTATTCGCGCGACGGCGCCGCGGATAACGACAGCGTTCTGTATCACGGACTTGAGCGCCGGCCCGTCGTTCGCGGCGACCTTGAAGGTAAGCATGCGGTTGTATAGACTATCAACCAGGTTCTGATCGACGGGGCTTCCGAGTACGCCGGCGGTATCATAACGCTTGAGCGCGTTGACGATCCTGGCGTAATCCGAATCGGCGTCAAGCGGTGTCGGGCGCAGGCTGTAAATAACCGTCGGGCCGGCGGCACGCGCTCTTTCCTCGGCGGTCATATCAGGCGCTTTCGTCTCAGCATCAGGCGCTTTCGTCTCAGCGTCAGGCGCTGTGGTCTCAGCATCAGGCGCTTTGGTCTCTCCGGCGGGAAGTTCGAACGCCTTGCTCCTGACAGTCTCTCTTTGGCCACGATCCCCTGAAGTAAGCGTCAGGGCATTCTGGATCCTCGCGTTTCTCACCTCGACCCATACTGTCTTTTGCTCGCGCGATCCTCCCGCCAGTGAAACGCGGAGACCGACCGCCGATACTCTTGTCGGATCGAAATCAGGGTCGCCCCCCCTGAGCGCTTCCGGTTTCAGCGAAACGGTGACCCAGCGTTCGGCGTTATTTTCTCTGTTTCCCTCATCGTAAAGGACGTCGAACCCGTCAGACATGAAATCTTTCGGGCCGGTGGTCTTAATATTGACCCAGTACCCTTCCTGGCGGTGCCCGCCCGGCGTCATTGCCGAGGCCTCGAGACCGGGATCGAGGATGCTGTGTTTGCTCATAAATTCCGGAGCGACCCTGACCTCAAGGACCAGCTCTTTTCCGGTAAGATCGACGCATCCATCGCTATCAACGGTCAATCTATCCTCCGCCGGCACTGCCTTCTGGTCTCCAAGCGCTTCTTTGACCGGAATATAGAGGTACGCGACCCGCGCGCGCTCCGGGGCCGACTTGAGTTCAACGTCAAATACAAGTTTCGGCCTTTCCGCGGTTTCTCCGGTCCTGTGATTGACAACCGCGGTCCAGGTGCCGGCACGGATATTTTTCACGTTCCTGAACGTGAAGCCGTCCGGAAGCGGGCTCGTCGAAAAGGCGCCGAGCTCGATAACGCCGGTGACCGGGATAACATCATCGAGGCCGGGTATTGTGATCCCGTACCAAAAGATCAGGTTCCTGATCTCGGACATCGCTATATAATAGTCGTGCAGTACCTCATCCGAAAAGTCCCCGCTCTCGAGAATGTCTTCCTGATACGCTATTATCATCGCTTTGATGAAGCTTGGAAGCGCCCGTTTCGTCTCGTTCCATTTATAGAGTATAAACTCATCGGAGTATCCTTCAAGGTGTGATCTGAATTTCTCGGTCGGCTCCTTACTGCCGAGCCTCATGATCAGGATCTTCACCCAGCCGATGTTATGGGCGGGGTCCCACGAATCCCTGATCGTGTCGGACAGATATCCGAGGAGCTCAAGCGGCGATTTATCCTCCACGATCTGGGCGATCCCGAGGATCCGGCGCTTGGCGGGTTCGTTTATCTTAGTCGGCGTAATGGTAATCTTCGCGCGGCCCTTATCTTTCTCTTCTTCAACCGTTTTGGTATATTCTCTGATGATCACCGGGTCGGCGACTTCCCGCGTATTCTTATCCCAGACCCCCCTCAGCACAACACAGCGCTCTTTGTTTCCCGCGAGCTCTCCGTGAACTTCGATTGTCGCGCCCGATCCGACACGGCCCGGAACGGTGCAGTCATAATTATTACCGCCAACGTTCAGCGTGATGTAATGTTCGAGCGTCTCGCTGATCTCCATTACCCCTTCTTCCGGTTTCGGCGTAGCGCGCACGAGACTATCGGCTTTCGATTCGCCAAACGCTGTATGGAAATACACGTTGCCCGTACCGGGCTTCAGCTCCCAATAATCCCCTTTCTTATCGAGGATACCCTTGAAAGATTTGGACGGTTCACCGAGGTTACCCTGGTCGATACTCTCATATATGTCGCCGTCGACATGGATCAGGTCGCCGTCTCTTCTGAACTCTCTATATTTCGTCGTCTTCTGTTTCCCCGGCCGGTAATCGATCTCCCGTTCCAGTTCACCGTTTGCCTTATAGAGGAATTTCTTGTGTGTAGATTCAATATTGACCTTTCCCTCTTTGGGGTTCAGCGAAATACCATAGACGCCGTCACTTCTCAACTCACCTTCGCGCGTTTTGCTGTATCCGCCTTCGCCGTCCGGCGACCAGAATGTTTTTTCGACATCCTCGATCCCATGGAAATCCGGCTGCGGCTTGCCAAGATTATCCTGATCGGTCGTATTGTAAGAACGGCCCTTCATATGGGTAAGTAACCCTTCCTTCCAGAAGTGGTCATACACGGTCGTTGTACCGTTTTCGCCGACTTTGTACTCGATCTTCTTGCCGAGAGATCCGTCAGGCTTATACTTGTACTGCTCGATCGGGTCCTTAGGATCGTAATTCATCACGCCTTTTGCCCTGTCGGGGGCCGCCGCATACAACCCTTCCGCCCCGGGAGCGTCCTTCGGCGTTCTGTAATACCAGCCCTTTGTATTTTCGTGCGGGCTCCAGATGGTGCCGTCGCCGTCAACAAAACTGTCATATACTCTCACCGGCTTCCCCAGATCGTCCTGATCGGTGCCTTGATATACTTTCGTTCTGACACGTTTCAGTTTTCCGTCATCCACGCTCTTTTCATAGGTGGTCGTTGTATCATTCCGGCTGTCGATCTTCCTGGAAAGTTCGCCGTTGTCGTGGTATTCATATTTTTCAAGCGGGACAACCTCAGGATCCGCCATTGTTCCCTTGACGGGATTACGCACTGTCGTATGAAGACTGTCTGCCTGCTCAGCACCGAACGGCGTCCTGTAGACTTCACCCGTAGTATTCGGCTTCTTTGAGAAGAAATTGCCATCCGCATCGACCGTCCCTTCGAAAGGCGGCTTGACAGGCGTGCCGGGGCTTTTCGGATCAACATCGACGCCTTCATATACATTTCCGGCCACATCGGTCAACTTCCCGTCTTTTTTGTGATAGGTGTAAACATACGTCCTTCCATTCTCACCTTCTTCATGATCGATCGTCCGTTCAAGGTCGCCGTTCTCATCGTAGATATTCTCCTTCAGAACCTCACCGGTCGTGGCATTCTCTTCGCGGCTTACCTGATCAAGGTTAGATGTCGGAGCGACGAATCTGCGATTCCTGAACTTCGGGCCCTTGATGCCACTGACTTCATTGGTATCCCTAAAGGTCGTATGTGTCTTATCGCCGACCACATCAACGTCGGCGAGATCCCCTAAAAGCTTCGCGTTGCCGGCGTGAACGAGGTGGTTCTTCGGGTTGATCTGGACCGTTCCGTAGGCAACTCTCTCGAGATGAAGTTCCCCGCTGACCTCGTCAACCCGCCCCACTTTGATCTCGTAAGGTGTCGTGGTATCATTGGTGACATTGCCGGGCCGCAGATAGACCTCTCCGGTGACCGCATCATACCCGTAGACCCAGGAAGGCAAGGCAAGGTCAGCCTCTTCCGTGACCGGCTTGCCGCTTACGGTAAGAGTGCGCGCCTCGACATCGATCTCGAGGTCACCTTCGTACTCTTCGAAGATCCTTAAATTGCCGATCCAGTCAATACCGCCGATCCAGAACTTGTTCTCTTCGGATTCATTCTCAACAAAGACGATGTGCCCGCGGATTAACTCAAACATATGCAGGTATGTCTCTTCAGCCGTTCGGTCGCTTCCCTGCGGGATCGCCGAAGGCGGAATGGCGATCTCTTCTTCTTGCGTATCCTCTGCTTTGCGTATGTATGGGGCGAAAGGATCTTCTTTTTTCGCGTCGAGTTTTTCCTGCGGCATGAGCGTGTCGGTCCTATTCGTTACCGCGCCGCTTTCATCTATAATGCCCCTATAGAAGATTCCGTCCGTAGAATCGATCAGGATCTCGTACACCGCATCCGAATCGGGATCATAGATAAAGACCGACAGGACCTCATAGTCGGTTACCTTCAGATCGCTGTCAAGAGCGATTCTGACCTTTCTGCTAAGCCGTTCACCCCTCTTCACATCCTTGGTGTATTCGATATACCGGTCGGTACCGGGAATGTTATAAAGCTTGCCCCCCTGGTGGGTGTAAAGCTCTGTATCGAAATATTCGTTCTCTTCTACCTCTCCCTCGCCTTCCCGCGCGGTCCTTCTTTTCCAGATATTCACTCCCGTTACATATGAAGCCCGGCCCGTGTCTCTCTTCTGCCAGAACCGGAGCTCTCTCAGGTTCGGGCTTCTGACCTTTACCTTGACGCTTCTGCCCATATCGCCGTTGGCCATCTGATACCGGTAGCGTCTCCAGTCCTCTTTGGGTTCGGCGTCGGGATCGATGTCGAGCCAGTCCCTGTTGTAGACGATATCGAACCACTCATGGTCCTGGGTGCCGTCCGCATAGGTGGTCACCTTCTTCGCGTGGATCGGATCGCCATCGATATTCCACCGGTCGAATGTGATCTCTTCGACCATGATAAGGGAGTCGTCCGTAACGGTATCTCCCTTGTGACGTTCGATCGTCATCGTCGCTTCCACGATGACTATATTGCTCCTTCCGGCCTGCTCGGCCGGAGCCGGCTGATAGGTATAACGGGTCACATCGACGCGCTTGGTTCCATCGGGAAGTTTGACATGCTCCAGTTTATATTCGGGCACCACTTTACCGGTCGCAGCATCGACCGTTGCTCTATATACGTCGCCGTTATGATAGTCCCCGCTCATAAGGTGCCAGCTAGCCTCACCCTGCTCATCATACTGTATGATATACTCTTCAATATCGAGATCGGTGGTATCGTTCCCGTTTTGGTCGCAGTGCATCGTCTTTTTGACCGCCCTGGTCGGCCTGTTATCATTCTCTTCGTCATGGCCGCTGTATTCGACTTCGATCCTCTTGGCGGGGATCGCCCAGGCGCGCTTGGCCCTGTCTTCGGCTTCCGCTTTCTCGAGCGTCCTTATCGGCTTGCCGTCTTTGTCGACGACCCTGTAGACGGCAGTCGTCTCCCCGGCAAGCTTCCCGATGGGACCGATAACGATCCTTATTTTCCCGTCTTCCGTCACTCCCATGGGTTTAAGTACCCACACGTTCTTACCTAACTTTTCATCCTCATAGGAATATTCCGTATCTTCGATCTGTACGCCGTCTTCGGTCTCTTTCCGTTCCCACTTATCTACCGGACCGGGCCTTCCGCCTACGGTCGTGCCTTCGGATGTTTTGTAACGAAGATGCGGGTTTGCGGCGCGAAGCGCGTCCCAGCGTTCGTTTTTTCCCATATAACCGGTTATGCGCGCCTCTCCTGTATATTCTTTCGTCACGCCGTCTTCGAAATGATACGTTCTGGTCTCGGTCGCCCTGGTCGGCAGAAGCTCTACCTTTCCGCCTATCTCGCGCTCTTCGTGATCGGTGAATTCGATCGTAGATTCATAGTGGAGGCGCTCATTGCCGCCGCGGTCTACGCGATATACGTGGGAGCGGACCGCTTTGGCTTGAGCGACGCCATCGTGGAAATCATCGTTATCGTACTCGACAACCTCGATCTGTGGATCTCCTTTGGCATTCTGTGTTGTCGCGCGCTTTTGAAGCGGCGCGGGTTGTCCGTTGATCCGGTAGTCGGGGTCGGCCAGGTAATAGCCCGGATTCGCCGAATCCCGGTCGAAGGTCGCGTCGATAGCGAACCACCGCTCATCTTTCTCTCCGTGGCCGACCACGACCGATTCGATCTCATCGACCACTTTGGTGCGCTCTCCGGTAAGATCGAGATGATACCGCGTCTCGCGCACTCTTGAGGCCACATTGGTTTTGGCATTATCGAACCGATACTCAATCTCACTTTCGAAGCGCGGCGTATTGTTCCTGCTCTCGGTGACGTGCCTTCGGTGGTTCCTGCCCAGATTATCATAGAAGCGCTTTTCGTGGCGCTCGACCCAGCTGTCTGTTACTTCATCATAGATAATACTGTCGACTTCACTGACCCTGCTCGGTTTTCCTTTCGGATACTCGTAGGTATACCGGTGCGCCTCTTTGAGCTGAGGTTCTGCCTGCGGATATAGGGGAAGAAGCTCGATATTGCCGCCCTTCTTCAGTCTCTCTTTTATATCATCTTGCAGTCTGGCGACATATCCCCGCACCATCTCAGGCTTACCATCTTTGTTTATCGTTACCCATACTGTGTGCGTCTCGAGATCCTTAACCCCTTTGACAGCGACATCATACTCTTCGGTAAGCGAAAAAACAGGCTTCTTGTTCTCGTTTAAACAGCTGTATGATACAAATCGCGCATCCTCTTCTCCTTCGGCGGCATCGTCCGGCTCAACGGCCATCGTATCTATTCTGAGCTTATTACCCTGCGACCTGTAGAATTCCCAGTCCTTGGTGATGATAAAGATCCCGAAGGGAGCTTCGGGGGTACATTCCGGAAGCCGGACATATTGCGCCCAGACATCATCGGTAATAATACCTTCGATCGCTCTTCTCAGCTCCTTGATCCCTTTCAGCTCACGCTGTAGATCCTGAGACAGCTTCTCATCGTCCAGTTCGCCGTCGCGTATCTTTGCCTCAAGCGCGGCGAGCGCGGCGAGGGCGGACTTCAGTTCGGCCTCGGCGCGAGCCTTATCATCCTGCTGTCTGGCCAGTATTCCCCGCATGACATGTTCTTGCCCTTCTTTCCTCAGCGCATCCCGCGCTTGCGTCTCCAGCGACTCTTGAAGCCTCGCCTTAAGCTCCTCATCGATCCCTTCGACCTGATCAGGAGTTATCTCCGGCTTCTCATCGGCAGGCACCGCGATGTGCGGCATCGGTTTTGTTTCGGCAGGGGCAACATCCCCGGCCTTCGGGTGGACCGGATCCGGCGTGACTTTCGGGGCCGCTTCGGGTTTCTCCGCAGGTTTTGCCTCAGGCTTCGCCGGAGCGGCCTCTTCCTCTTTCGGTTCAAAAACATGCACGGCTATCCCCTCATCCGAGAAAGCGGTATTGCATCTGAACGATATTACAAGTCTGATATTTTCCGGATTCTCGGCCGGACATTCAAGAGAAACATTGCCCCATTCGCCTCTCTTATCTATAACTACAGGATCCATAAGCTTTTTGAGCTTTGTCCCGTCTACTCGCATAAGCGATACGGTAATTTCGCCATTTCCAAAAGCTTCCTCGTTCGCAAATACGGAGAACTTTACCTTCTCTCCCGCGAACCGTCCAGCACCGAAATCGATAAGCGCGTGTCCTACATTCCTACCATTTGCAATTTCCTGAGGAGTTACATCGATCTTTATTCCAAGATACTTTGCCTCGTCATCGCGCCTGAAGTCCGTTACGTTCGGTGTAAGCGCTACCGGATCATCGAGCTTCCTTCCGGCATCCGCCTCTGCGAGCTTCGGGGCCGCAGGTTTCTCTTCTGCGGAAGCCTTCTCTTGCAAGCTTTTCAATTCCGCCTGGTCAGCCATTGAAGCACCTTTACCTCTGGACCCGCTATATGTGCCCGCTGTCCGCCGCGCATCCCTCCATGCTTCCATCGCCCTGATCCGTTCTTCAACCGGTGCGTTCTCATCATCGATGATAGCCGGCTTCGCGCTTCCATTCTGAAGTTCCTTCTGCGTCGCTTTGTTCAGCGCTTCTTCCCACGCGGCAGGTTTCGGTTGTGGCTTCGCTTCAGCTGGTTTCGGCTGCGGAGCGGCCGGTTTCGGCTTTGCTTCGGCCGGCTTTGGCTGAACGGAAGGCCGTACCGTGGGTTTCTGAGGGACGGCGACAGGAGGTTTTCCCTGAGGCTTAGGTGCCGCCGGCGCTTTTCCCTTTAGATTATCTATCGCTCCGGTGAGAGCATCGTCGTCGCATTTGTAGCCCGAATCGTCCACCCAGGGCATGCCGCCTGAGTATCCGTTCTCGATGAAGAACTTCATGATGGCTTCGTGCTGTGCCCGGCTCATGCCGGTCGCGGTGAATTCGGTAACGACAAACATAACCTTGTTCCGCAGCGATACGGGGACGTTATACTCGCCGACCGCGGGAAGATCCGTCACGGGGTAGTTGATAGCATGGGTCGACATGACGATCTCAAGATCGCCCCGTAAGATCTGCGCTTCATAGTCATACAGGAGGTAGAGCCAGTTGGCTTGCTCATTAAAATGCTTGGTGCCTACGGTGAACCGCAGTCCTTTCACGCCGCGACTGAGGAGTTCATTGATAACACCGTTTACGTATGCCTGTTTTTCATAGAGCGAGACATCCTTGGCGACCGCGCCCGCCGGTTCATTGAAGAGGTCCCAGATGATGATAGGCCTGTTCGCGCTGTTGCCGTAAAGCTGCGCAAGGCGCGCTTCGACCTGCTGGATATAGTTTGCCTGAGCGACTATCAGGGCGGCTCGTATATCGGGATCGTCTAAAAGTTCAGGTATCTCAACACCGTCACCGGCATCATTGTCCATCGTGATATGGTCGAGCACGGTCAGGAAGAAGTACCGCAGGTTGCCGTCTTTAACACCTCTGGCGACATACTGTACCGTACGGTCTACCATCGCAACATTCATGGTGACCGTCTTTGTTCTGAGGTTTACATCAATGCCGGTCCTTCTGTCGGCCGGCTTGAAGCTTGCCGTCGGCATGACCCTTCGGGCGTTGATATCGCCGTCCTCATCGGTGCGCTCGGTCGCATCAGCCACGCCAGGGTTTCCGAAGTCACCGTAGTTACCGGACCGGTGGTAGGTGCTGTGGCCGACCAGGTATTCATGGGGCGATACTTTATCGTGCTGCCACGGCCGGGGAGCCAAGAGGTCCACTATCCTGGCTTGCGGCTCATCCGCTGCCGCGCTCTGAGGCGCTATGCTTAAGACGTCAACATCAAAGGTATAGGTCTTGACAGTGCTTACTCCGTCATCGCTCTCCATGGAGAACTTGATAAAGACTTCCCGGATACCGGTAAGCGTGGCGTTGGAGCCCCTCTGCCACTTGTCAGGGGTAATGGTAAATTCTATCTCTCCGGTCTCATTGTTCGGTACAGCGATCGGCATAGCCTTCCAGGCGGTGTCCGACCATACCCAGCCTTCATCCTTGATGGCAACCTGCATCTGGATCGTGCTTCTTCCCCGGGGAAGGGCCTGACGCGGCACTTTGACTTTTACCACGAGGTTCTGATTCGCCAGTGAATCTATAGAAATGCCGCTGGTCTTCTTTGCCATTGCCTGGGGGGACTTGCCCGGCTCTTTCCTCAACGTGACTTTGCAATCAACACCGCCGGTTCCCTGATCTTCGATCTCTATCTTGCTTTCGGATATGGGTAAGCTATCTGACGGTGAGGGCTGCCAGCCGGTCTGTTTGGCCGCGTCCTGCGTAGCAAAATCACCCACGACCGGTGTGACGGTCATAACAAAAGCATCGCCTTCTTCATAGGTGGTGACCATGCCGACGCCCGGTTCATATCTTGTTGTGGTGCGGGATTCGGGGGCTTCTGTCTGATGCGAAACGAATCTGAAGACGCTTTCTGATGCGGCAGCTGCTACTACCGTAACGGGACCGAAGCCGACACCGGCTGCCTGGGCGAGATTATCGACTGCGGTATTCAATACCTGAGAGGTGGGACCTTCCGCGGGGGCGGGCTTTGCTTCAGGTTCTGCCGGCGCCGCGGGAGGCGCTACCGGCATCCCTTCGCGCCTCTCGGGAGTGAGGTCGATCTTTTCTACCTTTTCGCGCCATTTGCCTTCCTGTGTTACTTTAATCCTTTTCGTGGTCCGATCGATCACCGCGCCGCGCTGCACCCCTCTCTTGACGAGCCTGTCCTGTTCGTCCACTTCGTACACGACGCAGTCGCCTTTTCTGAAGTTTGTCCCGCCGACAGTCATGTTCTCATGGATTATTACGAAGATCCTGTTATCCTCGGTCCTGGCGAGTTCCGGAACGAAGTAGATAGGGCCGCCGTAATCATTCACTGTGGCGGTCTCATACTCTTGTAAGAGGTAGAGCGTTTTGTGGAGCAGGCCTTCGCGCTTCCAGTACTCATCCTCCTCGTAAACACCCATATTCCGCAACATCGCCTCGAGGTTCTTTATGTCGAGAATAATGAGAGGGATGGCCGAATCCCACGTGTCATACTCGCCGATCACATCACCGGTCCTGTGCTCGATGAGCCAGGTCAGCACGTAGAACATCAGATTTGTATCGAGCTTATACTGAAGGTTATTCGTCGCGGCTATGCAGCTGTGCCAGAGGACCCCGTGCTCGATATCCAGCTCCCACCTCTCCCGGCGGCCCTCTCTCGTTGTAGGGGTCACCGAATTGTATTTACGCTCTGCCTGATTGACGCTCGCGATGAGACTCTTTATATGCCGGACGCCCGCGTAGTACTGCTTATGCTTCGGAGTATCGACGAGCGAATCCCAGGTCGTCTCGCCGAGAAGTCCCGGCCGCAGGAGGTTGCCGCTCGGCGGCCCCAGGACTACCCTCCCTGTGCTATCCACTACCGGCATGACCGGGTGCCTCCTGATCGAGGAATCCACTTTCTTGCCGTAGAGCATATTGGTGAGATAATGCATCATTGTCCAGTAGTGCCTCATATTCTCCGACTTTAAGTGGTGCGTCGCCATGTAGAACACGAAGTTCACGACGATCGGATCATCGAAATTCTCGCCTTTAAACGGGTCGTAGAGGAGTCTGTCGGTATCTTTCATGGTGCGCCGTTTGTAGAAAAACTCGCTGAAATATGATCCCACGGTTGAATGGCCACCGAAGAACCATCTTAAATCCGGCGGTATCTCTGTAGTATCAGAGCGCCTGTGGCCGTAGATCTCCTCGGGATCATACCCTATGATCGCGTTCGGGTCGCTCATGAATACCCCCCGCTCCATAACTTCACCCGCGAGCCTGATGAGGAGGAACCTCTGGCGCTCGAGTTCCGCGTTCGGGAAGTAGAGATTGGCCCCGTATTCAAGCATATCCTCATTGAAGATCTTGGCGAGGTAATGATGTTCTGAAGGTGAGACCTCCCCCATTATGAGCGGGATGACGATATTTTCGTAGTATTTATTTATATCAAAGTTCGGGTGATAGAACCTCTCTGTCTTCACATACTGAAGATGGTCGGCCAGGGCGATCAGCTCAACCACGCCTTCATAATTGTCCATGATCTCCCCCATCTTCTTCTTGGTAAGGGTCGGACAGACGAGCGCCGCGAAGTTCTTCGGAAGCTTTTTAAGAGGAATGCCGCGCTTTACAACGAGATCATCGTAGAGGAAGAGCACCAATTTTTCCATTTCCCGGATATGGTTCCTCGACCAGTCGGTGTTCTTATTATGGGTATTGCAGAGTCTCGTAAGTAAAAGCAGCCCGGCTCCGTCCGGCGCGAGGATCTCCAGCTCATCGTTTAAGCACTCCTTGCTCCCGAGAACCCGATAGAAGTGCTGCGCCTCGTCGGCGATATCATCGGGCCGGACCAGCGTACTCGGGGTATACACCCAGTAGGGATTCGATTTCGTTCCGTGGTTCCTGACCTCCGCCGATATACGATGCTCCTTTAAGCGGCGGTAGAACGCCTCGATCTCCTCCTGTTTTTCAGGATCGAGGTGTTTCGGAACCGCTCCAAGAGCAACGTTCCTCACTCCGTGTGCTGCCTGCTGTAATAATCCGGGATCGACCCGGAGCGTCGCCGGGCGGGCCGCGTATAATCCACCGATATACCCTTTCCTGATCAGGGTAAAGATATCCCGCTCGATCTCGTCTACGGTCTTGCATGCCGTCGGATCGAAGATCGAGCGCGGATCGAGCGCCGTGACGACGAACCGCACCTTCTGGAGGGCCCAATCAGGGAGGTAGAACGAGCCGACCGGAGGAAGGTCCGAGACATCCTGATCGATGAGATGCGTCGACATGACGAGCGTGATCCGGTCGTTCCTGATCGCCTCTTTGTAATTATTAATGAGGTAGAACCAGTCCCCGAATTCCCTCCAGTGCCGGGTGCCGACCGTAACGCGCGCGCCTTTGCCGTCCGCGGACTTCACATCCTGCCTGATAAGCTCATCGATCATGCCGTTGACATAGGCCTGCTTTTGGGCCGGATCAAGCGCGACAGCGCCTATCGGCTCATCGAAGAGTTCCCAGCACACCGTAACACCTTCTACCCTGGCATGCGCCTCGATCGCCTTCATGAACGCGACCTGCGCCGCTATCAGAGCCTGCCGTTTTGCCGGATCCCGCAAGAGCTCGGGATTCTCCTCATTATCCTTCTCATCGCCGTTTGCGATATTGGAATCCAGAAGCGGGAGGTATACATTCGTTATGCCGTTATTTTTGGCTTCGGTGACATACTTCCTCGCGGATTCGTACATCCGCTCCTCGATCACTACACCATCCTTATCGACTCTCAATCCTTTATCGAGCGATATGCCGCCGACGGTATTCTCGAGGCTCACCGCGTTCACCGTGCCCGGGCTTGTGCAGTCTGACGGATTCACATGTCCCCGTACTCCCACCTGGAAGAGAACGGGAGGGACCGGCGGCGCGTTACGTTTCACGTCTTTCTTCCAAACTCTCCATGCCGGCTCCGCCTCACCGGTCTCGGCGGCATCCACAAACCGTATCTTAATTTTTACCCTATAGACGCGGTCTCCTTCACTGGCCTCTGTAGGCAGAGAGAACTTGATCCCAAGTTGGCTCGAATAATAACCCGCCACATCGCTCCAGTGGTACGATTGCGGAACGATGTGGAACGGTACAATATTACTTACTAATTCTGAGCCCCTATGTCTACCTTGATGCCACATAAAGAGAAAATGGGCCCCGGCCGTGGAGGTGATACCAACCTCAGCCGATTCCTCATCGGTCACCCCCCTCCAGTGGTACGGTTCAACGCGGAAGGTCTTTGTCCTGCCTGTCATCCTGCCCAGATCAGGGACCGATTGTGAGTAGGTCGTTGTGAGGGGGTTCTTTCGCGCGACTTGAACATTGAGCGCCTCATCTCTTACCTCTATCTCATCACCGGTCGAGGTGACGATCTCCACTTCCACCTCGATTGCTTTTCCATGGACCGAACGGAGTTCATACGGCAGCCATGCAAATGCCTCAGGCGCCTCGCCGGCTTTCTTACTAAGCTCTACCTTTAGATCCAGGCCCTTATCATCTCTGCCCTTATCATCTCTTCCGATCACCGTGACCTCGCCGGACTTACTGATAGTCCCCGTCCAGCGCCCCTCATACTCGGCAGGAGCTCCCTGCTCAAGCGCATCGGCGCCTGGAGCTGCCGTATCGAGTGAAGGAGCAGCCTGATCCGCCTGACCGACGCCTGCTTCACCGGCTGCCGCGCCCGAAGCAAGGCCTGAAAGGACAACTCCCGCGATGATCGTGGCCGCTACCGCGCCTGCGACTTTTACCGCGTTTTTATCTAACGCGGTTTTTGATCCCGCCCGCGCTTTTGGTTCTGCCACCGCAAAGGGCGATCTCGTCTCTCCGAAGAGGGCGAGTATCTGTTTTGTCTTTCTTTCAAACTTACCGAGCTCGACTCCGTATGCCTCGTCATCTACCGCGAAATCTTTTCGTTCCTGGGCGGTAAGCTCTGTTAATCCTTCCCTATACCTCCGCCACGCCAGCTTGAACTCAAGCAGTGAAAGCTCTACGAGATGCTCTGCCGCTTTTCTGCATAGCTCTTGATACCTCTTCCACCCTTCTTCCGATAAATCTTCGCTCTCATCGAGGTCGTCCAATACGGTAAGCCGGATGAAATCCTCCAGCCATGTCCGCTGTTCGTCAGCGGTAGCGGTCGGGTCTATGCCCAGGAACATCTCCATCTCTGCCCGGATCATTTCCAGATTATCCTCTGAGGTGATAACCGCCTTTATTCGGGCGTCAACTTCTCCCCTGATAGCCGCCACATCTTCGTTCGATAGTTTCTTTTTCGCGTTCTCCCCGATCAGCTCAATGGCCATTTCGTGGATCAGCGCTATATTCGGAACATTTGTCTCAAAGAACCTCTCGGCGTTCGGAACCGAACTGAATACAGGATGATGCTTTAACTCCTCTTTTGTCCTCAAAAGGAATTGCTTCCGGACCTCATCGAAGAGCCTGTCCATGATCTCGCGCCTTGATACATCTATACCTTTAGCTTCCTGTTCACGGACATAGTCCCTGACCGACTCGACGACGCCTTTGTAGAACAACCGATCGGGAGAGATCTGATGCTCGCGGTCAAAATCTTCTAAATCTTTTTCGACACTTGCGAGCTCTTTGGCCTTAACGAGATACCCACTCCTCGAGGATTGCTCTCTGTGTTCCCCTTCCTGAATCGCGATATCTCTGTCAATTAATATGATCCGCCACCTGAGCCTGAGATATCTGAATGACGGAATAAAGCCGAGTCTGAATTCAAGGCCTTTGAGCTCGTCGGCAAGTTCCTGCCGTTTTGTTTTGAGCTCTTCTATACTCCTTTTGTTTTCCTCTTCGTCGAACTCTAAGGTATCCTCCAGCTCTTGCAGCTCCTCCGCGGAGAAGAGCTCCGCAAGCAGCTTCTTATCTTCATCGGTTAACGGTTTATTCTCCTTAAGTATCTTATTGAATATCTCTTCGAGCGCTTTTATGTTCCGCTGTGTGCTCTCGATGGCTTTTCTTATATCTCTTTCCTGCCATGTAGCGCGTCTGTGTTCCTTGAATCTCCGCTCCGCCAGTTGGATGCGCCGGGGCTCACCGCGCTGCATTCTCGCTTCGCGAAGCCCCCATATAACTTGCTGTCGTTCGCTCTGTAACTGGCCTCTGGTCTTTTCCGCTTCTTCAGCGCTCTCTTCGAGTCTCTGAAGTTCTGACCTGAGGGAAGCGATCCTTCCGTTTAATATCCCGGCGATCCTGTCTTCCGATCTTTTAACTTCTGACTCCAGGTCTTCGTATCTATCTTCATCATCGACAATGAGTTCACGTTCTGCATCAACCAGTCTTTCCTGGGCCTGTATCGCCTCCAGAATCCCTTCGGGATCGTCAGGATCACCCAGGTTATCTATCGATCTCATCTCATCGACACGGCTTCTGAAGCGCTCGAATAGATCCAGAGTTATTTGCTGTCCTTTGTATCCTTTATCCAGCATCGCGTCAAAGGTCTCCTTGAGAACCTTTCTGTCATACATAAGATAGGCCGCTCGAGGCATGATCTTTGAAGATTGAAGTAACCTGATGGTCCATCGGTACTCACCCATAAGGTTCTCAAAGTAATGAAGTAATGGTTCCGATTTATCGACACCCCGCTCGGGCCTTATCGCCGCCGCTATCTTCCCGAACTTATCATCCGTTAATATCTCCGCGACAAGCGAGAGGACCTGCTCGAGATCCTCCGGATCATATCTCAAAAATCTTCCGTGGAGCGGAACATTGTACCTTTGTAAAATCATTATGTGCGCTAAATATTTCTCATCGAACTTGTCGTACTCATCGCTATCGATGATAGTATCCTGGGAGCGCCCCATCTCCGTAAGGAGGCGGATCTTTTCTAATGATCCCGCGATAACGGGTCTTTGAGAAATCGGCGCCCCTTCAGTAGCGGAAATTAAAAGTCCTTCCGAAGTGGAAACCCACCCTCCTTCCGGAGCGGGTTGTGCCTGCCTTACCCTTTCTTTTGCCTCGAGATCGGTCCATACCCTCTGCATGAAACCATAATCTTCCCATGTCCTCGCCCTCATGATATCAGCAAACGGAACACCTAAAGGCGCCTGCGAGGCATCTAGAATAACAGCGCCTGTGGGTGAAGCCCTCGGCTCAGCGGCAAGCTCTTCATCTGCCTCATCGAACCATGTATCGAAACCCTGGAATGCGCGCTCAGTTGCGCTTGGTTCTCTACCTCGCCCTCCTGCGAGTACGCCATAGTCATCTAAGGCGCCAACGCCACCCTCGGCAATCCGCATAAAACCGTCAACGTCTTCAGACGGTAGTCTTAAAACCTTTCCTTTTAATAACCGAATCGCGCTTTGTAAAACACGCGCGAATACATTTCTTGCTCTGTCTGGTATGCCGACTCTGGCGCCAAGCGCAATGGCTGCCGCCGCTATAATCAACTGTCCGCTTTCCTCGTCCGCGGAGAGTGACGGGCTGGCGGGTAGTGTCTCTCCGGCTGCTTCATCGGCTTCATCTTCTGCGGCATCTCCCTCCGTATCGGCTGCTTCTTCCGACTCCCCGGCAGGCTCCCCTGCCGGCTTGGCCTCTTTTATCTTCTCAAGCTCCGATTCAAGGCGCTCCCATACCTTAAGGAGATACTCCTTCTTTCCGGGCGCCGCCGGTGTGCCGATCGACGGGAGATCGGTGATATCGACGGCTATAATGTCGCCGTTTTCATTCTCGATATAGACGATCGTCCGGCCGTTTTTGGTGAGTGTAATAAGCTCGATCCACGTATCTTCTCCCGTGAACATAATGATCGTCAGGTTCCCTTGCTCGCCCTCGATCATCCCGAGCCGCGAATTCGTCATGAAATCCGCGATCGTCTGGAACATCTCTTCGAGTTCATTGCCCTCGTACGGCCCCGCCAGATATACCCAGGCGTCTATCATTATGTATGGATTCCGCCTCTCCCTGATCACATCGAAGAGCGTGTCGAGGTAGCGTTCGACTAAGGCCGGATTGGTCGGATAGAGCGCCTGGTCCAGGTAGGACGGGGGGATGTAGATCCTCTCCCACCTGTAAGGGGGGTATTCAATCCAGGGGTCCCACCCAGCTATCCACCCTCCCGACGGCGCCTCCCCTATTACTTTGCTTAGCTTGATGGGAGAAGATTTAGGTCCTGCAAGATCCATGAAGAAGGGCCGGATTGAGTAGAGATACTCGCCGGTATCGAGATCGTAGAAGTGAGAGACGGTCCAATTGCTTTCGCGCATATTCAGGTATTTACCGTCGAGCCATTCGATCGAGGTCCAACCCTCCCCGGTCTCGGGCTCGTCGGTCAGGGTGAAACTAAAATATCCGCGCTTCTCAAGGAGACTCTTGTCTTCATGGCGGATAAACTGATAGACTGTTGCCCGGTCCCCGTCGCGGAGCGGATTGCCGTCTTCATCGGTGAGGAGCTCGGCGATTAAATCGCGCACGTCCATGCTGATGACGAGCGGATCTCCCGTATCCCTGAAGAGGACGGTCTTGACGAGCTCTTTCCCTTCATCGGTGATCTTATACTCTTTCATGAACTTCGGCGCGCCGGACTCATAGTAATTGAAGACCTCTTTCCTGAAACCATGGCTCGTAACCGAAATAATCTTACCGAATATCGGCTCGGGCCTGAGCGGCATCGTCGCTTCCCGGAGGTCCGCGATCTCAGGCTGGTAGTAGGTATATTCGGCGTCCTTGCCGCTTAAGGTCACATTGATCGGGTCTTCCGGGTCGTAGCTCGCTTCCTGATACGTCGTCTTCTGCCTTACCCAGTAAGTATCGTATTCGACGCTTTGCGTGTCCGTAACGGTATAGTAGTCGTAGGTCTCCGCGATCTCTCTGTCATCTCTTGGCTCGGCGAAGACGATGATCTCGACCCTGCCGATCCCGCAGTCGTTGTACTCTCTGTCTTCACATACAAGAAGTTTGATCCCGTCGACGCTCTGTGTTTCGTAGAGTTTCGCGCCGGTGAGGTTCGTTCCGGGATGGTTATGGATGGCATAGACAGGGTCGGTGAATAGCGGATTGTTCTGATCGTCGATATTG
This sequence comes from Candidatus Omnitrophota bacterium, assembly GCA_043825275.1. Taxonomy (GTDB): domain Bacteria; phylum Omnitrophota; class Gorgyraeia; order 2-01-FULL-45-10; family JBDRSA01; genus JBDRSA01. Next base: position 1,739 of record JBDRSA010000133.1, on the reverse strand, counting down.
TACAAGGCGAAGGCATCGATCGTGGCAACGAGATCTTCTTGGCCTTCCACAAGGCCATATGTGTAGGCGATCGCGCCGTCCTCGTCCCGTGCGCTCTCAGCGCTTACTTTATGGGTAAGCGGTCCATAGCCTCTCTCCACATGAACCGCTTCGTCGCTTTCGGCAAAGAGGTAGTAGATATCGCTGCTCTCATTCCCCTCTGGAGCGAAATACTGTATCGAGCGAAGCATGCCAAACTGCTGACCAACAACCGCCTGTGTAAGGCCGCTCATGGCCGCGGTATGGACCACACTATCGCGCGGGAATCCTGTATCATCGAACCAGTACAGTCCTCCGTCATAACCCAGCCCGCCCTCCAGGCTCTCAGGCCGGAGGAGCGCTGCCAGATCATAACGTATTCTTTCCGCGCCTTTTCCTCGGGGATCAAGTTCGGTGACGACAATTTTTACCTTATCCTGTATGGATTCGGGAATGTTGTACGAGCTCACCGGTGGGAGATCGTCAACGTTCTGGCCAATGAGGTGGGTGGTTAAGACAAGCCGCAGGTCATTATCCGCGATTTCGGTCGCGTACTGATTGAAGAATTCTATCCAATTGGTAAGCTGGGCAGCGTCTCTGGTGCCGACGGTAACTTGAATACCTGTAATATTTCTGCTTAAAAGCTCCGCGATAAGTTCCCCGGCGTAGTTTTGTACGTCCTCGGACGAAACAGCTGTTGCATACGCGGGCTCATTCATAAGATCCCAACAAAGGTTGATGCTTTTGCTTCGCGCATACCCTTCTACTTCCTCAATGTAGTCTGCTAACGTTTGAACAAGTTCTGTGCGCATCGCGGGATCTGACAACACTTCAGGGTGTTCGATGCCATCGGATGTATCTCCATCGGCAATATGAAAATCGAGTAAGGTGAGGTAAACATTCTCTATTCCCGCTTCGGCGATCACATCAATATACCAGTGAGAATGAGTAAAAACATCCTGACTGAGGGTGACGGTACCGCCTGCCGGATCGATCTGCCCGCCATTGTCGATCTCCTTCCAGCTGATCGCCGGCATAAGCCGGTGGGTGGTATCGACACCTGCAAGAATACTTGGCTCGATCAATGCCGCGACATCATTCCTGCTCGCGATAAAACGGTTACCTGCCAGACCATAGTAATCCGATGAATAGTAGCCGCTCATCCCGAACTGGAAGGTATCGATAGCGCCTTGGATCGCTTCCATATCGACATCCGGAGCGTAATAGGTAATGCCCGCGATCTCTTCTGTAAGCAGCGGATTGAACGGATCTGCCGGATCAATCACAGCCGTAGCATATATCGTCTTTGATGATACCCATCCTACTTCATCATTTTTATAACCGTATGATTCCGCGATCTCCCCATCATCCCTATCATTCCAGAAAACAACAACCATCGTTCTTCCGTATGTTCCGTAATACGGATCTTCTCCCAACAGCGTATATCGTATGTTTTCCTCGTTCAGTTGAGCATATAATATTGCTCCCGGATTACCTGACTCATAGTTAAATGTCGTTGTTACTAGGGCGCTGAATCCCACATCCGGAAGGTTAGTAGTATCTGTCACATCCCAGGCGTATTCAACATTCGGGGTGAGAGTGGTCGCATCAGCATAGCCGAAGGTCGTGCCGGTGCCGTCGGCGTTGACGATGACGGTCACCTGGCCGTAGTCATCGGTGGTTTCCGGGGTGCCGTTGTCATTCACTCTTGAATCGGTATA
>JBDRSA010000132.1:0-7127 GCA_043825275.1 Candidatus Omnitrophota bacterium | reverse complement strand
ACAGAATAGAAAGGTAGATAGTCTAAATTGCGTGTTAGAAATTAAAAAGCAAGAATAGAAAATTGTACGCATAGCATAAAATCAGTGTATACTTATTTATAAGAAAAGGTAAAGTCAGTTAATTATTGTAATGTAAGGAAGAGGCCATGTTCACTTTAATTACAAGGAAAAAAAGGCTACCTATAATAAGGGCGCTGTCTCTATTTTTGATCCAGGCCTTTATTCTTTCAAGCGTGGCTTTCGCGATCCCGAAGGATACGAATCCGATCGAGGAGACGTTATCCGAAGCGGATATCGTACGCTCGCCCGATCGGCTTGTTGTACCGAAGGATTACGGGATGGTCAAGTCGAAACACATAGGCGACGGTTCGAAGCTTGTTATACACATTCAGGACGCGCATTGTAATTTTGAGGCCCAGTCGAACATCGTAAAGATACTCGATAGCTTTATCAATAATTATAAACTCCGACTTATATCGGTCGAGGGAGCGGAAGGATACATCGATACGACATGGTTCAAGGCGTTCCCTGACGCGGATGTCAGGAGGGAAGTCGCGACGTATTTCATGAAGAAAGGGGAGATAACGGGGCCGGAATTCCTCTCCATAACGGAAGACTATCCCGTGAAGCTCTTCGGCGCGGAGAACAAGTCGTACTACATCAAGAATCTCAACGCCTTCACCTCAAGCTATAGGTACATGGAGCAGTCGAAGCTCTATTTCAATCAGATCAAAACGATCCTGAACAGGCTGAAAGGGTATATCTACTCAAATGCGCTCAAGGAGTTTGATGAAAAAATACGGGCGCACGAAGCGAAAGAGATACAGTTCAACGATTACTCAAGATACCTCAAGGCCATCGCGGAAAAGCGCGGTATCAACATCAGAGAGTATCAGAATTTCAACAGGCTCGCCAATACGCTCCACTATGAGGACAAGATCGATTTTGATGTCGTTGACAAGGAGCGCAACGGCCTGATCGGGGAGTTGACCAAAAAGCTCAACGAACAGAACGCCAAGGATAAGATACAGCAGCTCGCCACGCAGGCGCTGACGTTCAAGGTCGGCAAGATCTCGCAGGCGGAATTCTACAATTACCTGCGGAAGCTCGCCGCGGAGAACGGCGTCGTCATGGCGGAGAAGTTCCCAAACCTCTCGAATTTCGTGATCTACGTGTCGATCTACGACAAGATCGAGAACGAAGAACTCTTCGGCGAGATCGACGCGATCATCGCCGCGATCAAAGAGACAATGTTCAAGGACAACGACCAGCGCACGCTCGATAGGCTCGCTCACCACGTTGATACGATCCTGGGGCTCGTCGACATAAAGCTCCTCAATAAGGATTACGAATACTATGTCACCCACCGGGAAGAATTCAAGCCCGGGCGCTTCCTCGATTTCATACAGAAGAAATCCCAGCAGTACGGCCTCGCCTACGACATCGGGATGCCGGAGCGGGAGATCCTCGAAGAGGCGATCCCGAAGCTCGAGGATTTCTACGCGATCGCGCTCAAGCGCGATCAGGCGATCGTTGACAATACGCTGGAAGCGATGAAGAATGACGAAGTTCAAATATCGGTCCTGGTGTCCGGCGGGTTCCACACACAGGGCATCACGCAGATGCTGAAGGATAAAGGGGTCTCCTATTTAGTCGTGAGCCCGAACATAACGAAAGACGTCGAGACGCCCTATATACAGGTATTGACGAATCAGCGCACGCCGTTCGAGGATATCCTGATCGGCGCGTCCGAAACGAGCGGCACGATGATCACCGCGGCGCTGTTGACATGGCTGCGGTCCATGCCGCCGGAAGAGCGTGCCGAAATGAGCAAAGCGATCAATGTGGCAATCGACCGCACCCTTTCGGACAGGGCTGAAGATGACATCAAGGCGTGGGAGAGAAGGTTTATCGCGCTGACGATCAAGGAGATCAGAGCGAAATATCACGACAACAGAAGATTGCAGCAAGACGCAAGGATGATCGCCTGGGTATTTACGATGATGCTGGACGCCCGACGGGAATCGCTCAAAAAATATTTCGTCGATACCGGGCTTATTTCACAGAAGAGATTGGACGAAGTCGTCGCGCAAATACGCGGGGATATAGGTCCGCGGATTCTCAGTTTTGCGCAAGCTCAAATTAAACAGAGGAGTCGCACAGCCGCGGGAGAAGAGATGAGGAGACTCGCGGCCGCAGATGTTCAATATGCGCGTCGTGCCTCGCCGGCGGCGGATGTGGAAGAGACGCAGAGAAGGAGCGCCGAATACTGGGAGAGTATCGGCGCGCCGAGTGTGCAGATAGTTCCCGCGGAAGAATCGGTTAGGTCCGAAAAGGGCTTCAGTCACATAAAGTTGGATGATATTCCGGTAGCCGTTATAGAAAACGGCCCCGGCATACGTTTCTTCAGAGGCGGGACTTGGTTTTGGCATTTAACTAATAGGAAAGGTGTTGATTCACGCCTTATAACGAACAGGGCCGAATTTGAAGCGGCACAGAACGTGCCGGTCTATATCATGAACCACGGAATCGTTATTCCGCATCAGGATCTCCTGAAGCTTTTGGCCGATAGACACAATATTCCGCAGTATAAAAGACTCGATGAAGTCTTTACCGATAAACTTGCGAACCTCTATTGGCGGCAAGTGCCCGAATACAGCCATGGTCATTTCAGACAGATACGCGAGAGAGAATTCGAGAAGTTCAAAGCGCTTTATCCGGAGCTGGTCGCGCAGGAGACAGAGCGGGAGCTCTTCAGACTCTATGACGCGACGCGTTACGCGAGGCTCCACGATACGGTTTTTCCACAGCCTACGCCGGTCATCCCGGGCACGAATCAGTTACCATGGACTCCGGGGCATCTTCAGGATGTGCTTGATATCAAAGAGGTCAAACAACCGGAGGCGGGCGAAAAGCCGTTCCTGGGAATTCAGTACCAGGTCCGCTGGAATGAAGCGGGTGAAGCGGTTGATGTAATAGTGACCCCGCTACGGCCCGGCGTTCGTTTCTACGCCTTGCCGGGATATGCCGATTATATTGTAGAGGCCAATGAAGTCAAAGCGGCCAATGATTATGCGGTACGGGAAGGACGGCCGACCGATATCGTGCTCCGTCCGGTCCCCGAGACAAGATTTCACAATATTTCGGTCGAGCTTCCGAAAGAGACAATACGGAGAATGCTCGATATTATCGGTATCGAACCGAATACTCCGCTGATCACCGCTGAACAATACAGCCAGATACAAGGAACCCATCCTCATGTATTTTACCAGCAAGGCGGCCTCCCGTTTGTCGCTGGTGAAGTGCCGATCCGCTGGATCCAGCCGGAAGTGGCTGACGTATCTTTAGTCGAACAGTTCCAGACGCCGGCCGCGGTCGAACTGTTTGACGTAGATAGGATCATAAATAGCGTTGCGGACCGATATAAAAAAGGGAATGAGAATACTGACAATGTTCCGGAAACGCTCCGGACATTGACTCCGAAACCTGTTCCTGAGGTACGCGAATCCCCGACCGCCGCTGAAGCGCCGGTCGCAGAATATGATCCGGTGGTTTCTCCCCGAGTTAACAGAATGGCCGAAAGAGTGTCCGCGGAAGACGTGGTGAGCCCCGGTCTCGATATTTCGCGCGAGTCACCGACTGCCGATGATGTCGGACCCCTCGGCATCAGGGCTTTCCGTGACGGCCTTATTGACCGGATGCCGCCTATTGTAGCTCGAAGATTGGCACAATACGGCGTGGAACCTGGTACCGTCGTAGGCGGGACAGAGGACGGGGAAGCTATTTCGCTTGAGGAGTTGTATTTGCAGGTACTGGAGCAGGCGGATAGACTGCTCTTCTATATTAATCTACCGACGCTCAGGGGCAGGAAGGTGATCATAGTCTTTGATAAAGACCTGGCAGGTAAGTTGGTCGACAGGACGGATGTTTTGAGTGGCGATGAAACGCTTGCCGATGAGATCAACCGCCGGATGCTTACCGAGCCTCTCTTCCGGGCTATCGCAAGGAGACTGCAGGAAAATCCTGATATTGTCTGGGTGGAAGCGCGCGGCTCCCGGAATATAGGCCAGGCGGCGCTTGATGCGGTCACAGATCAAATAGGGAACGGCGTTGGGGTACAGGGAGTGGTCGTATTGCTTCGGGATGAGACCCAAAAAGATATTAGAACCAAAATGTTCAAAGCGGCGATGGGGCACGACGGAGCCGCGCTGGAAGGAGATCTCTTTAAGGTTTTTCAAGATAGGAACACGGAAAAAGTGGGCAGTGCCCGGGTTTTGAATATCGATATGCAGCATCTGAAGGATCCGATGAGTAGCTTTGGGCCATGGATCCAGATAGTAACGCTTTCGATCATGCTGGCACAAAATGCCAGCCCTGAGGAACTTATGAAGGTTTGGAGCGATATCGAGCAGAGGAACGTTAGCCTCGAAGAAGTGAAGAACCTGCTAAAGACAGTACTCATCAATTTGCGGCCAGCGCGAAAGATAGAGATGAACAGGGCGCCGGAAGCGTACAAGTTGGCACTGCAGGCATTACAGGCGCTATAATACAAAAACATTTGTTATACCATTGGGCCGGACTATAACAACGAGATCTGTTGCAGTCCGGTCTTTTTTAATAAGTTTAGTACCAGTTGTCAGATGTCAGTTGCCAGTTGTCAGTAGTTATTCGGTTTACGGTGTATGGTTAACGGTTTACGGTCAAAAAAGGCAAAGAGCATAGCGCGAAAAGAAAGCATATCAGGGCATTTCTTGCAACTGACAACTGGAAACTGATAACTGACAACTTAACATCAAAAATACGGGAAAAAATATTGACTTTACTATATATATTTAATACAATAATTAGGCATGTAATTTCAGGCATCAATGGGATGATTCCCTGCCCTTGCCCGATCCAGGGTCTCTATGCGCGAAATCTGTCACATAGACCGCGGAGGACGCAGAAAAAGGCGGGAGCATCTGGTCTTTATATATATTAATTTAAAAAATTAAAAAAGGGGAGAAGGATGACTGTTCGAATCGGAATAGTAGGATGCGGAAAGATCACTGAACGGGCGAGTTTACCGAACCTGGCGAACTACCCTAAGGCAGAGGTTAAGTGCCTTTGCGATATCGATCCTGAAAGGACGAAAGAGACGATCGAAAAATTCAAATTAACGGGCGTGGATGTCACCAGAGACTGGAAAGAATTAGTAAAACGGGATGACATTGATGCCGTTTTTGTCAATACGCCGAATTACATCCATGAAGAGATCACCGTGGGCGCTGCCGAGCGCAAGAAGCATGTTCTGGTTGAAAAACCGATCACGATATCGATCCAGGCGGCCGAGAATATGATCGAAAAGACCGATCAGAACGGCGTCTTTTTGATGGTAGAACAGACCCAGCGTTTCGATCCGGTCCACCAGGCCGCGAAGAAGTTCATGGATTCCGGCAAGCTCGGCAAGATCAATATGGTCCGCGGCAGGATCGGCCACGCGGGGCCTGAATACTGGTCTGAGGGCAAGTCCCACTGGTTCTATGATAAGAAGAAGTCGGGCGGCGGCGCGATGATCGATGTCGGCGTGCATATTCTCGATCTGATCAGGTGGCTGTCGGGGCTCCAGGTCGAGGAGGTCTGCGCTAATATCCGGACCATTGAGAAGGACGTTCCCGTTGACGATAACGGAAGCGTTCTTTTACGTTTTAAGGGCGGCGCGATCGGCCATTTTGAGGCGAGCTGGACAACGAGGCCGTACGAAGTACTTACCTATATATACGGAGCGAACGGAAAACTCATGACCGCGATCGGCTCGGATAAGCCCATTGTCGCGCGGATGGCGGCCGTCGGCGAGGGGAAGGACCCGAATTGTCTCCTTGAAGATATCGTTCCCGAGGTCGGCCCGGGCGGCGGCTGGGAAAACGCTGTTCATTACTTTATCGATTGCGTTGAGAAGAAAGAGAAGCCCTTCGTCTCAGGCGTTGAGGGACGGGAAACGATAAAGGTCATCCTGGCGGCGTACGAATCCGCCAAGAGCGGGGGATGGGTGAAGGTTTAGTTTCGTCGATCGTAGAAAAGGTTTACGGTTAACGGTGTACGGTGAACGGTAAAAAGATAAAAACAAAAAAAGATCAGCAGTGCAATATGCACAATTTCAAAACCGATCTCCTATGAACTGATCGACCGATTTTTTGATCTTTTGACCGTAAACCGTTAACCATACACCGTAAACCGAAGTTTAAACTTTGAGTTATGAGGAGAACGACATGCAGCTTAGCCTATGCACCTGGAGCTACCATCGGACGCTTGAAGCGGGGAAGCTCGATTTTGACGGGCTCGTAGAACTTGCCGCGAAAGAGCTCAAGCTGAACGGCATCGACATTATAGCCGACCATTTACCGAAGACCGACAAGAAGTATCTCTTCGACCTTAAGAAGAAGTGCGCCGACCTGACGCTGACGGTCGCCTGCCTCTCGCCGGGGAACAATTTCGGACAGCCGGATGAGAAGTCGCTTACCAATGAGGTCGATACGATCAAGAAGTGGATCGACTGCGCTTGTATGCTCGGCACGCCGGTCGTGAGGATATTCGCCGGATGGGCGCCGAAGGAACAGCAGGCGAAGCTTTGGCCGAACGTTGTCAAGGGGATCAAACAGTCGGCCGAACACGCCAAAGATACCGGCGTTACGCTCGCGATCGAGTATCACAACGGCGGCGGGTTCCTGCCGACGTCAAAGGAGACGTTCCGGCTGCTTGAGGAAGTGAACTCTCCGTACGTGCAGCTGAATGTCGATACCGGCAATTACCATGACGCCGATAATTACGCGGCGGTCGCGAAGTCGATGCCGTTCGCTCGCCATTTACACCTGAAGTTCCACAACATCGCGAAAGACGGCGCGCCCGAAGAGTTCGATTACGACAAGATCTTTAAGATATTCAAAGAGTCGGATTACCGGGGGTTCTATTCGGTAGAGTACGAGGGCGCGGGGGAAGAGACCGAGTACGTACCGAAGGCGTTCGCCTTCGCGCGGGAGTATGGGAAGAAGTACGATATATTATAGTCGCAAGTGGCAAGTGGCTGTAAACGGTTAGTTATAAGTGGGAATATGTAATTCTTGTCATTCCCGCGAAAGCGGGAATCCAGA